>NC_010337.2:1655000-1817500 GCF_000019165.1 Heliomicrobium modesticaldum Ice1 | reverse complement strand
TTGAGCTTTCACCAAAACCGACTTTCACCGGACCTGATTGTCAAGCAAGGAGCAGACGGACAAACTTGCGCTTGCCGAGCCGAAGCAAGGTGCCCTCCACCGGAATCATGGTGTTGAAGTCTTTGATCGTCTCATTGTCAACCTTGACGGCGCCCTCCGTGATTTTGCGCCGCGCCTCTCCGTTGGAAGCAGCGAGACCGGACAGAACAAGCGCTTTAACCAGGCCGACCTTACCGTCTTGAATGTGTTCAGCAGGAACGATGAAATCAGGGATCTCATCGGGCAGTTCTCTTTTCTGGAATATGTTGATGAATTCATCTTGGGCCGCCTGGGCCGCCTCATTCCCGTGAAAGAGCGCTACAATCTCTCTCGCAAGCCGCATCTTCGCATCGCGCGGATGCAAGGCGCCGCTCTTCAGCCCTTCGGCGATCGACTGGATCTCCTCGGCAGACACCCGGGTCACCAACTCGAAATAGCGAACCATCAACGCATCAGCGATGGACATGGTCTTGCCGTAGATCTCCCGCGGCGACTCGTTGACGCCGATGTAATTCCCCAGGCTCTTGCTCATCTTGTTGACGCCGTCGAGCCCCTCCAGGATCGGCATCATCAGGGCCACCTGCGGTTCTTGGCCGTATTCCTTCTGGAGCACCCGCCCGACGAGCAGGTTGAACTTCTGGTCTGTGCCGCCCAGTTCCACATCGGCCCGCAGCGCCACCGAGTCATAACCCTGCATCAGAGGATAAAAAAGCTCATGGACGCCGATGGGCAGATTCTCGCGCATCCGCTTGGAAAAATCGTCTCGCTCCAGCATGCGGGCGACGGTGTATTTGGCCGCCAACTGCAGGATGTCGGCGAAGTTCAGCGGCTGCAGCCAGTGGGAGTTGAAGGTCATCTCCGTCTTGGCGGGGTCGAGGACCTTAAAAATCTGTTCCTTATAAGTGGCCGCATTGCGGTTGACCTCTTCTTCAGTCAACTGTTTGCGCGTCTCCGACTTGCCGGAGGGATCGCCGACACGGCCGGTGAAATCACCGATGACGATGACCACCTGATGACCAAGATCCTGAAAATCGCGAAGTTTCCGCAGGACGACCGTATGACCCAGGTGGATGTCAGGCGCCGTCGGATCGAGGCCCAGCTTCACTCGCAGCGGACGCCGATTCACAATGGCGTCTTTGAGCTTTTTGACAAGATCCTCTTCCGGTACGATTTCGGCGGTGCCCCGCCGGATCAACGCCAGTTGGCGATCAACTTCATCTTGAATATGTTTTGGCAAAACTTTCGTCTCAGACAACCTTCTCCCCCTCCCGCGCGCCTTAACGGCGCGCTGTACGTCGAGGAACCCCTCAAATACTTTGCCCATTTTATCATGTTTTTCCACCTCTTTCAACAAAGACGGCCTGTCCATTTCTCCACACTGTCGCCTATGCTATAATAGCCCTAGTTTGACGCCGCAAAGGAGGCTGTCTCGTGGAATCAGAAAACCGCCAGCCGAACAAAAATGAATCCCTCTCGCCTGGAACGTCCCAAAAGGGCGCCCGCAAAAAAATCCGTTGGCCACGCATGATTTTGTTGATAGCGGCAGTGCTCATCGTCGCCACCGTCGGCATCGGATCCGGCCTCATCCTCGCCTGGGCCTTTGAAGCACCCTCCTTCAATGCCGGCAATTTTGACGTACATACGACATCCGTCCTGTATGACGTAAACAAGCAAGAGTTCGCCAAATTGCACGCCGGCGAAAACCGCACCCTTGTGGAAAACATCAACGACGTGCCCCTCCAACTGCGCCAGGCTTTCCTGGCCATCGAAGACAATAAGTTCTACGACCACCACGGCGTGGATGTGATCGCCAACATCCGCGCCATCATCGCCAATATTACCGGCGGCTTTGGCTCTCAAGGGGCTTCTACAATCACACAGCAGTTGGTGAAGCTCACCTTCCTCACCCCGGAAAAGACGCTCAAGCGGAAGGTCCAGGAACTCGTTTTGTCAATACAACTGGAACGGCAGTACTCGAAGGACGAGATCTTCCTCATGTACCTGAACCGCATCAATTTTGGCGAAGGCGCTTACGGCGTGAAAGCGGCTGCGAGAACTTTTTTTGGCAAAGAACTGAAAGATTTGAAGCTCTCTGAGGCGGCGCTGCTGGCAGGCCTCCCTAACGCTCCCTCCAAATGGTCGCCCTATAAAAACCCTGACGGAGCGGAACAGCGCCGGCAGTTGATCCTGACGCAGATGGCCAAGTACGGCTATATCTCCAACGATGAAGCCGAGAAGGCAAAAAAGGCGCCGCCGAAATTGCTCGACCAGCCAAGGCGCTCTGTCGCCGGCAATGACATCAACTTCCCTTATTTCACCGACGCCGTCATCGAAGAGTGCATCGACAAATATGGGATCACGGAAGACATGCTTTACAAGGGCGGACTCCGGATCTACACGACCGTCGACGCGAAGGTGCAGAAAGCGGCAGAGGCCGCCCTGTCTGATCCGAACAACTACCCGAAAGGCAAGGATAATGTGCCTATCCAAGCAGCCATCGCCGTGGTGGACCACAGCAACGGCGAAGTGCGGGCGATCGTCGGCGGTCGCGAATACACGACCCGGCGCGGATTAAACCGCGCCACGTCGCAAATGCGCCAGCCTGGTTCCGTCTTCAAACCGATCGCTGTCTACGGCCCCGCCCTGGAAAAAGGTCGTTCACCGGCAACTGTCCTTGATGATGTGCCCACCCGCTATGGCAGTTATGAGCCCAACAACTATGACGGCCAATTCCGCGGCCTGATCAACATGCGCGAGGCGATCCGTCTCTCCGTCAACATCTACGCTGTCAAGATGCTCAACGAGATCGGCGTGCAAAACGGTTTTGCCTTCGCCCGCAATCTGGGCATTACCAACATGGATGAAAAGAACGACATGAACCTCTCCCTGGCGTTAGGGGGCCTTTCTAAAGGAACGAATCCGCTGGAACTGGCCGGCGCCTACGGCGCCTTCGCCAACAAAGGCGTTTGGATCGAGCCGCACCTGATCGTAAAAGTGGAAGACCGTGACGGCAAAACGCTGGTGGAGGTCAAGCCCAAGCGCCAGGTGGCCATGAAGGAGACGACCGCCTACCTGATGACCCATATGCTGCAAACCGTCATCAGTTCCGGGACGGGGACGAACGCCCAGCTTGACCGACCGGCTGGCGGTAAAACAGGCACGACAGAACTGCCCAAAGAGATCTTCGGCAACATCACCGGCAACAAAGACGCCTGGTTTGCCGGGATTACGCCAGAATTATCGGGCGTCGTCTGGATGGGCTATGACAAGACCGATCAGAACCATTACCTGTACAAAACATACGGCGGCTCCTATCCGGCGCAGATATGGCGATCCGTCATGAGCAAGGCCCTCCAGGGTGTTCCCGTCAAAGGGTTCGAGCGTCCACCCGGCATCGTCGAGGTCAAAGTGGATATCAAGTCCGGCCTGTTGCCGAGTTCGCTGACGCCGCCTGATTTTATCGAAACTGAGCTGTTTGAGGAATCGACAGCGCCGACGCAGACGAGCAACGTCTGGGTTCAGGTCGACATCAACGCTGACACAGGTCTGCCCGTCAAGCCAGGAGAGAAAGCTTCACACATTGAGCGTAAAATCTTCTTGAAGCGCCCCGACGGTTACGACCCCAATCGTCCGCCAGCTGATGCCGAACTGGAGGCGCCTGCTGCGCCCTCAGGGACCACCGAAACTGTGCCCAATTCGACCGCCCCCGGTGCGACTGGCGATAGGCCTGCCCTTCCGGCCCCTCCCGCTCCAGCGGACTTATCTTCAGGGACGAACGGAACAGGGACTGCGAAGAAGGGGACTTCAACAAATGGAGGCCACGCCAAACCTCCGAACGGTCCCGCCGTTCCACAAACCCCCTCGGGCGTGGGCGCGCCCCAAGGATAAACAACGCCGCACGCCGTCAACAGAAAAGCCGATCATCGGCTTACGTTCACTTTGCGTCCGGAGCCTGAAGGCATCCCCATTCAGGCTCTTTTTCAAGGGGGAGAGGATTTATGACCCGGATCTTTATCGCCGACGATGAACCGCCGATTTTGGAACTGATCCGCCGTTACCTGGAGAAGGAAGGTTTTGAAGCGGTCACCTTCACCAACGGCGATGACTTGCTGGCCGCCTATGCGCAACAAGTCCCCGACCTGGTCATCCTTGATATCATGATGCCGGGAACGAACGGCCTCGATGTCTGCAAGCGCCTCCGTCGTGACAGCGATGTGCCCATCATCATCGTATCGGCTAAAGATGACGAAATTGATCGGATCCTGGGCCTGGAGTTGGGCGGTGACGACTACCTTTCCAAACCCTTTAGCCCCAGGGAACTCGTGGTCCGCGTCAAGAACATCCTGCGCAGGGTGTGGCACACAAGGGCGGGGAATTCCGCAGATGGGGGGAGGCATAGAGGCAACGAACCAACCGCCAGATCATCGCCTGTTGTTTCTGACGCGCTACAATCGGCGATAGGCTCATCGGAGGCAGCGCAAGCAGCGACAGGCACACCAACGACAGTGGCGCCGGGGTTCGCCTGTCATGATCTACGGATCGACCTAGACGAACGACGGATCACAGGTCCAAATGGGGAGATCGACCTGACAGCCAAAGAGTTTGACTTGCTTTCCTTCCTGGCGAAGCACAAGAAAAAGGTCTTCACGCGGGAACAACTGCTTGATCAGATCTGGGGCTACCATTTCGCCGGTAACCTGCGCTCCGTCGATGACCTTGTCAAGCGGCTGCGCAAAAAGCTCGCCCAGAGCGGTTCCACCCTGGAGATCAAAACCGTATGGGGCTATGGGTACAAGATCGACGTTTTTTCAGCAGGCCAAGGAAAAGGGTAGGCACAATGCAAAAAGGAATGGACGGCATGGACAAAAAAACAGGCCCTTTCCTCCAGATTTCTTTAGGCCAACGGATCACCATCAGCTACTTCATCCTTCTGCTTTTGGCCTTTCTCATCGTCGGCGCCTCTTTCAACACCCTCACCCGCCAGTTCCTGATAGGCGAAACAAAAGAGAACCTGCGCGAACAGGGCAATGTCATCGTAACCATGTTCAAACGAACATCGGCCTTGCCGGAACAGAAGGAACTGCGGACAGGTCGCGTCTTGGCCAACCTGATCGACGCCGAATCGGTCATCATCGATAATAAAGGCGTCATCATCGCCTCAAACCGCCCCCGCCGGTTTCCTGTCGGCGACGTTCTGGTCTACCCGCGAATGAAGACTGTTTTAGGGGGCAGTGAAGAGTCCGACCTCTGGACCGACCGCGACCGGGACATGGTCACCGTCGGCCTTCCCTTGCGCAACAGAGACGGCGCCGTCATAGGCGGACTCTTCCTCTTTTCCCAATTGGAAGGCATCGACGCCATGAGTCGACAGATCAACCGTGCCTTGTTCAAAGGTCTCCTGCTCTCCGGTCTGATAGCCCTCGTCATCGGCGTCTTTTTCTCCCGGTCCATCTCCCGCCCCGCCCGGAATCTGTCTGCCGCAGCCCTGGCCCTTGCCCACCGCCGCTATGATACGGAACTGCCTATCGACCGCGCCGACGAATTGGGCGAGATCGCCCGCTCCTTTGCGCTTATGCGAGATCGCATCCAGCGCTACGATGAAACGCAGCGCTCCTTCTTGCAAACAGCTTCCCACGAATTGAAGACGCCCCTCATGTCCATCCAAGGATATGCCGAAGGGATCAAAGAGGGCGTCTTCGAAGGAGAAGAAGCGGAAAAAGGGCTCGATACGATCATCGCCGAGAGCCAGCGACTGAAGGGGATCGTCGATGAAATGATCCTCCTGTCCAAGTTGGAATCGCTCGACGGCTTGTACCGGTTCCAACCCCTCCCGCTTTCCGAGGTAGCCCGCGAAGGAGTCGAAAAAATGCAGGGTCTTGCCTTGGAACTGGGCAAATCGCTCCACTTTTCTACCGATTCTCATACCTCCAGCGGCCTTGCGCCGACCGACCTTGTTTTCGGTGATCGAGATAAACTGCTGCAGGCTCTCATCAACCTGTTGAGCAATGCCCTGCGCCATGCCAAGGACCATGTCTTTGTCACCGCTTCGCCCGATTGCATTCAGGTTCTCGACGACGGTGACGGAATCGATCCCCAGGAACTTCCTCGGTTGTTCCAGCGTTTTTACAAAGGAAAACGGGGCGATACCGGTTTGGGACTCTCCATCGCCTTGACCATCGCCGAAAAACACGGCGGAACGATCACCGTCACGAACGCACCCAGGGGCGGTGCGCTCTTCGAACTGCGCCTCCCCCCTTTACACAATTCTGCCGCAAACAACACCGCCCCGGTGGCTGCGATTTTCACAAAAATACCACAATCATCCCATAATGGCGCCGCAATCGACAACTAGAATAAAGATCGCCGGGACACGACAGCGCCTTGCCCGGAAAGAACATAACGGTTAATAAGGAGGAATCACGATGAAAAAATGTTTATCCCTCATCACCCTCGGCGCCGTACTGCTCATGGCACCGGCAGCTTTTGCGGCGGACACCACCAGCACGCCACCTACGTCGCTCGCCGGTGAAGCCGAAGGGATCAACACTCCCCAGAACAACGCCCCAAAAATTAAAATGACGGTCGAACAACGCCAAGCCTGGAAAGAAGCGCTTGCGCCGAAACTGGAACAGTTGAAAAACCTCAACGAGCAAATGAAGGACCTGCACAGACAGATCAAGGAACAGCGGGAAAGCAACCAGTCGCTTCGCCAGTCCCTGAAAGGAAACCTAGCCAAAGAACAGGCGCAAGCGCTGCGGGCCTCCGTCCAATCCAATGGTGAGGCGCAAAAAGTCCTTTCCGCTGATCTCAAGCAGTTGCACGACCAGGTGAAAGTGACCAAAGCCCTCTTGAAAGCAGCCCGCCAGTCCGGTGATGTCACCGCTGCTTCCGCCGCTCTCGATCAATTAATCAGCCTAAAGCAGCAGATCCTGATAAAGGCCCCAGAACTCTTGAAGGCAAAGCAAGAACGTTACCAGATTCTGAACGGGGCACAGCGGCAATCGCCTGCGCCAGATACGCCCGCTTTCGCCGATTCTACCGCTGACGATCCAGCCCAGTGAAACTGCTCGGTGATACCGTTTTTCTGTTAAGAGAAAAACCGACTGGCCCACATTCATCATGAAGCGCACCCTTTTATATGCAAATACTTCACCGATAACTTAAGGAACCGGCGACCGTCAGCGATTGCTGCTCGTTGCCGGTTCCTTTTTTCATCCGAGTATCTTCCGGATGCTCCTTTTCGGCGTTCTTCTATGTTTCTCTGTCTGCTTCTTAAAAGCGCTTCTTTACAAGCGTTTCTTTTGAGCGCCTCTTTCAAGCGCCTCTTCAAGGTACTTCTTCCAGTCGATGCCCTTATCCCTTTAATTCCACCACAGTCACTCCGACGCCGCCTTCCCCGTGTTCACCGCTGCGGAAAGACTTGACATAACGGTGTTTTTGCAGGTAAGACCGGATGGCCGCCCGCAGGGCGCCCGTACCTTTGCCATGGATCAGGCAGACCGAGTCCAACCCCGCCAGGTAGGCGTCGTCGAGATATTTCTCGACAAGCTCGATAGCTTCGTCGGCCGTCGTCCCCCGGAAGTCCAACTCCCGCGACATCTCCCTGGCCTTGCCGCGGGCCATGGCCGCATATTCCGTCTGGCCGATCTTGGGTTTATCCTCTTTCGTCCCCTGCAGTTCAGCGAGCTTGACGTTCAGTTTCAAGATCCCCGCCTGGATCTGCAGCTCCCCTTGCGGGTTGGGCAGCGTGAGGACGGTTCCCTTCTGGTTGAGACGCGGCACAAAGACAGTCTGGCCCACCTTCACCGATTTCAGCGCCAGCGGTCCGGCGCCTCCCTCCTGGTGCTCCCGCTCCTCGCCCAGCTTATTCTGGATCTCCCGGAGGCGCTGGCGCTCGCTCTCGGCGCGGGCCATCTCCTCTTTGACAGGCGCCCGGTTCATGATCTCCCGGAGGGAACGCACGATCCGATCGCTCTCCTCCCTCGCCTTGCGGACGATGGCATAGGCTTCTTCCCGTGCTTTTTCCAGGATAGCCGCCTCTTTTTCTCGAAAAGCCTGCTCCCGTTGTTCCAGTTTGCGCCGCAATTCTTCCGCCTCCCGGCGCAACCGCTCAGCCTCTTCCCGCTCCCGTTCCGCCGTCACCTGGTTGGCCTCCAGGTGTTCGATCAGGTCGGCCACGTCCCGCTCCTCCTGGCTGAGGAGGGAACGGGAGCGCTTGACCACATCTTCGCGCAGGCCAAGGCGCAGGGAGATCTCAAAGGCGTTCGAGCGGCCCGGCCGGCCGATGAGCAACCGGTAGGTGGGCCGCAGTGTCTCCACATCAAACTCGACGCTGGCGTTCTCGACACGGTCATGGCTGTAGGCAAAGGCCTTCAGTTCACTGTAATGGGTGGTGGCGATTGTCTTTGCCCCCCGCGCGAGCAGGTGCTCCATGATCGCCTGAGCCAGGGCAGCCCCCTCCGTCGGATCCGTCCCTGCGCCCAGTTCGTCGAGGAGGACGAGGCTCGACGGGCCGACCTCTTGTAGGATGCCGACGATGTTGGTCATGTGGGAGGAAAAGGTGCTCAGCGATTGCTCGATCGACTGCTCGTCGCCGATATCGACAAAGATATGTTCGAAAAGCGACAGTTCGGTGTCCGCCTCTGCCGGTACGTGCAGGCCTGACTGGGCCATCAGCGTCAAAAGGCCCACCGTCTTCAGGGTGACTGTCTTGCCTCCCGTATTCGGGCCGGTGATGACCAGCGTATCGAAGGCATGTCCCAACTCGATGGTGACGGGAACGACCTTTCCGGCGATGAGGGGGTGCCGTCCCTGCCGGATCTTCAGTTTCCCCTGTGTATTGACGGCCGGCTCGCCGGCATCCATGCGGGCCGACAGCTTGCCTTTGGCAAAAATGAAGTCAAGCCGCGCCAGCACCTCTAGGCTGACACCGATGTCCTCAGCGTCTTTGGCCACGAGCAGGGACAGGTCGCGCAGGATACGGATGATCTCCGTCCGCTCCGCCGCCTGATTGCGCTTCAGTTCATTGTTCAGTTCCACCACGGCCATCGGCTCGATAAAAACGGTCGCCCCAGACGCCGATTGGTCGTGGATCAGACCGGGGATCTGGCTGCGGTATTCTGACCGGACGGGCACAACGTAGCGGTCGCCCCGGACGGTGACGAGGGCGTCTTGCAGGTACTTCTGGGTATCGGGGTTGCGGATCAAGGCATCTAACTTCTCACGGACACGGTTTTGGATGGTCTTCATGGTCCGGCGAATCTTCAGCAGTTCCGGCGAGGCGTCATCGGCCACCTCGCCCTCGCCGACGATGCAGCGATCGATCTCTGTCTCTGCTTCCCTGTACACACCCAACCCCTCGGCCAGCGCCGTCAAAATAGGGGTGCTTTTTTTGTCGTCTCCTTTTTTCTCATCGCCGAGCAGAAAAGCGCGGACCTGGCGGGAGATGCGCAGCGCCGCCGCCACCTGCTGTAGCTCCGCTGCCTCCAGGATGCCGCCGACGGCGGTTTTGCGGAGGTGAGGACGGATATCGTGAAAAGCGGCCAGGGGGACATTGGGACGAAGGCGCAGGACTTCCTTCGCCTCCGTTGTCTCGCTGAGCCCCTCCTGAACCTGCCAGAGCTTCCCTTTGGGCCGGAGCGACAGGGCCATCTCTCTTCCCATCTCGGAGACACAATGCTGGGCCAGACGTTCCAGGATGCGGTCGTATTCCAACTTGCGCAGGGTGCGTTCGTTCAATTCCATCTCCCTTTCCGTTTGTGGGGGCTAAGACAGTTACGTTCCATAATATCCGTAGTATTACATATCGGGGCTGTTCGGCGACATGTGAAGGACACTTTTGTGGCAAAAGAGGGTGTATTGGGCTGGGCACGCTCGCCCACCTACTCCACCCCTCGGAACAAATGGCCCTTCGTATACCCGGCCGGGTGGACCTTCTCCAAGGCGGCACGCCAGCGGCTCAGGCTGGCTTCATCCCAACGCCCAGCTGCGGCGGCCTGAAGGGCTTTCCGATAGACAGGCAGCACGGACTTCAACCAAGCGGCGTTCTCAGTGCGCCCTTCGACGCGCAGCCGTCTGAAACCGAGGGAAAGCAGATCGGGGAGGTTTTCCAGCAAGGACAGGTCTTTGGGGTTCATCACATGCATTCGACAGAAGGCGTCTGTATAGAGAGGAAAGCGGAAGTTTAATCGATCTTGCAGATAAAGTTCCCGGTGACGGCGGCAAGCGCTGTCACAAGGTTTGTCCAACGTCCGTCCGCCGAGCAGCGCGCCGATGGCGCAGTATTCGCTCACCATCATCGGCAGGGAGCCGTGAACGATGATCTCCGCCTGTGACCGGTGCGCGCCGGCGCGGAGCAGGCCATGTATGGACAGCGCCTTCATTTGTTCATAGGAGAGTTCAGGACTGACCGTAAATTCGGCAACCCCCAATTCAGCGAGGAATCGCGCCGCCTGACCGTTAAAGACCCACAAGGGAAAATCGGCGCGCACCTTCACGCCTTCCAGTTCCCGGAGTCCTTCCAAAAAGCCCAGGTTGGCGATGAGAAACTGCCTCGCCCCTGCCTCATGCCAACGCCGGATGCTCTCTGCGACGTTAGAACGCTGTTCAGGCCGAAACAGGCGCGGCAAAGCGATGGCGGCCGAAACCCCCGCCTCGCGGCAGAGCTGCAAAGCCAGCGCCTCGTCGCCGGAGCGGAAGGGTTCCCCGTGGCGGTACCCCTCGATGCTCAACAGCACCTCATCAACTCCGGCGGACAAGGCGGCTTTCAATGCAGTCATCCCTTCGACGGCGGCGACGAGCAAGGGCGTTGTGCGATGCTTCACTGTAAGATCGCTCCGACCGGCAGACCGACCAGCGAGCCCCAATTCCCCGAGGGCCTGACGCCATCGACCTTCATCGATAGGCGGTCTTTGCATCCCGGCGCACCGCAGCGTCTCCAGTTCCTCGATCGCCTGGCGACGGGCCTCATTCAGTTGGCGCAAAGGAATCATGGCCTTGCCGTCGCCTTCCAGCGTCACTCCGTCGAGGCGAAAGGGCGTGTTGCCGAGGCGGCCCAACTGCTCTTGAAGCACCGCTTCCGTCAGCGGCCGCTTCACCGCCTCCTGGGCCGGCTCGGCGCTGCGGCCCCGTCCGCTGCGGCCCTCGGCGTCTCGGAATTCGACAACCACCGGTTCACCTACATAGGCGCGCACATGTGCCGTAAGGGGAAATCGGCGTCCGCCGCCCGGCCGCTGATAGGATTCACGGGCGCGCGCCTCCAGCGCCTCGTCATGGATCTTAAAAATCCGATCGCCCGGGCGCAATTTCCCACGCCACTCGACGAAGGCCGCCTCGCCCGGCAGCGCCTTTTCCCGCATCTCACCGCCTACCCAGAGGCCTTGCACCTTCACGGCTGTCCGGCCGCCTCGGGTCACCCATGCCTCGATCTCATCGCCGACGCCGAGGGCCTCTTCCAGAGCGATCGAGACCTGACCTCGACGCGAATCTACAGATATGACGCGCCCCAGAAAGACTCCCCGGTTGTTGGGACGCTTGTAACTCATCAGATCCCTGCCAGGGTTTCCTCTCAGGTACGCAGCAGAAAAATCGCGGTTGAAGATCTGCCGCAGCGCCCGCTCCGCCTCCGCGTTGACAGCGAGACCCCTTCTACCTCCCCGGCCCAGCCGATCCAATGCCTCCCGGTACTGGCGAACGGCGGTGGCCACATACTCCGGCCGTTTCATGCGCCCTTCGATTTTCAAGGAACGGACACCCGCCTGAACCAGATCGGGAAGGAGATCCAAGGTCATTATGTCACGGGGGCTCAGCAGATGGTGACCTACTTTTTGCCGGTCCACCAGCTCCTGTCCCGTGCCGTCGACGAGCCCGTAGCCGAGACGACAAGGCTGGGCGCAACGGCCGCGATTGCCGCTGCGGCCGCCGATCAAGCTGGACATGAGGCACTGGCCGGAGTAGCCGATACAAAGCGCCCCATGGATAAAGACCTCCACCTCAACGCCCGATTCCTTCGCCACCTGGGCGATCTCATCCAGGGTCAGTTCCCGCGCCAGGACGACCCGGTTCACCCCTTGCGCCGCCAGGAGGCGCGCCCCTTCCACATTGCTGATCGTCATCTGTGTGCTGGCGTGAATCTCCCAATCAGGCAGCAGGCGGCGGATCACGCGAAGGACGCCCATGTCCTGGACGATGACAGCATCAACGCCAGCCTCATAGAGATCCCGGACGTACTCCGGCAAAGCATCCATCTCTTCGTCATCGAGCAGGGTGTTGACGGTCACATAGGTGCGCACATCCTTGCGGTGACAAAAGGCGACCGCCTCCCGGAGCTCTTGCGAGTCAAAGTTCGCCGCATACTGGCGAGCACCAAAACGCTTGCCGCCCAGGTATACGGCATCGGCGCCATTTTCAACGGCGGCTCGCAACGCCGCCAGCGAGCCGGCCGGCGCTAATAACTCAGGCAACTGTTTCAACAGGCAACCTCCACATCGTTTCTGTTCCTTCTAGTATAACCTGTGAAAACAGGAATGGGGATAAAAAGCTTGCCTTCGCCGGTAATAAGGGGAAGAGCGATGCTGTCTTCTCAGCATTTTTTGCTACTATTTTTAATTCTTGTCAGAGGATTTCCTCGTGTAGAAAAAGAATAAGGGTTGTATCGAAATCGAAAACAGACAGTCTTCCTCTGCGATCAGAACGGTCAATAACAATTACTGTTATTATTGCAATCAGGTCTGTCCTCGATTATAATTGTTTTTGCAAAGAACAAGTTTCCTCCAAAACAAGGAATCGCCACATCATCGCCGCACAAAAAAAGGTGAAAAGGAGGTTGTCTAATGGACGTGGTTCTGTTATCGCGGATCCAATTCGCCGTCACGGCGGGGTTTCACTTCATCTTCCCCCCGCTGACCATCGGCCTGGCCTGGCTCATCGTCCTCATGCAGACCCGCTACCTGCAAACGGGAGAGGAGCTGTACCAGAAGATGTCCCGCTTCTGGCTCAAGATCTTCGCCATCAGCTTCGTCGTTGGCGTCGCCACCGGCATCACCATGGAGTTTCAGTTCGGCACCAACTGGTCAGAGTACTCCCGCTTCGTGGGAGACATCTTCGGCGGCCCCCTGGCGGCGGAGGCGATCTTCGCCTTCTTCCTCGAATCGGCCTTCATGGGCGTCCTGATCTGGGGCGCCGACCGTGTCTCCAAAAAAGTCTACTGGTTCTCCTCCCTCATGGTCGCTGTCGGCTCTACCCTCTCGGCGCTCTGGATCATCATCGCCAACTCATGGCAGCAGACGCCGGCCGGCTACCACATCGTCAACGGCCGCGCCGAGCTGATCGACTTCAAAGCGGCCCTGTTGAACGCCTCCACAGTCCCTCGCTACCTGCACACCGTCGACGGCGCATTGATCACAGGTGCTTTTTTCGTCATAGCCATCTCTGCCTGGTACCTGCTGCGCCGACGGGAAGTCGCCTTCGCCAAAAAGTCGATGAAATACGCCCTCTTCCTCGCCCTCGTTGCGTCGCTGGCCCAAATCCCCATCGGGCACATGCACGCCGTGCAGGTCGCCCAGACCCAGCCGGAAAAACTGGCCGCCATCGAAGGCCTCTTTGAAACGGAGAAGGGCGCCTCTCTGCTCCTCTTCGGCATCCCCGATGAGAAAGCCGGCGTGACCCACTTTAGGCTCGGCATCCCTAAGGCGCTCAGCCTGTTGGCCACCGGCGACCCTGACGGAGAAGTCCAAGGCCTGAAGGCTTTCCCGGAAGAGGAACGCCCCCCCGTCTTCCTGCCCTTCGTCACCTTTCACCTGATGGTGGCTCTGGGCACCTTGTTCATCCTCTTCTCCATCTGGGGCATCTGGCTCATGAGCAAAGGGACGCTGCAGGACAACCGACTGTTTCTCAAGCTGGCCCTCTGGTCGGTCCCGCTTCCCTTCATCGCCAACGAGGTCGGCTGGATCGCCGCAGAGGTGGGCCGCCAGCCCTGGATCGTCTATAAGCTCTTGCGGACAGTAGACGGCATCTCCTACACCGTACCGGCCTGGCAGATCCTCGCCTCGATCATCCTCTTCGTTCTCATCTATAGCCTGCTTTTTGTCGTCTGGTTCTACCTGCTGCGCAAAAAACTGGCGGCCGGTCCTGAGGCCTTCGCAACCGCCAACGGCGTCGCCAAGTCCGGAACGGAGGTGGGCCGATGATGGAACTGCAGATCACCTGGTTTGTGCTGGTTGGCGTGCTCTTGCTCGGTTACGCCCTTTTGGACGGCTTCGATTTAGGCGTCGGCAGCCTCTATCTGCTGACAAAGGATCCCGATGAACGCAGACGCATGATCTATTCCATCGGCCCCTACTGGGACAGCAATCAGGTCTGGCTGCTCACCGGCGGCGGTGCCATCTTCGCTGCCTTTCCCATGGTCTATGCCACTGTCTTCAGCGGTTTTTACCTGGCCCTGATGCTCGTGCTCTTCGCCCTCATCTTCCGGGCCGTCTCCATCGAGTTCCAGCACCAGTTGGACAGCCCCGGCTGGCGCAAGTGGTGGGACCTCGGATTCAGTCTCGGCAGCCTGCTCCCGTCCATCCTCTACGGGGTGGCTGTCGGCAACATCCTGCGAGGCATCCCTCTCGACGCCAATGGTGGCTATCTGGGTGACTTCCTGGGCCTGCTCAATCCCTACTCGCTCGTCATGGGCCTCGTCAGCCTCTCTCTCTTCGCCATGCACGGCGCCGCCTTCATCATCTCCCAGAGCGACGGCGCGCTCCAGGTAAAAGCCCGCCGCTGGGCGCGCGCAGCCTGGCTGACCTTGCTCCCCCTCTTTCTCATCGGCACGGCTTGGAGCTACCTGGGCACACCGAGGCTCTTCAGCAACTACTTCGACGTTCCTCTGCTCTGGGTGTTTCCCCTGATCGCCTTGCTCGGTCTCGCTGCCTTTCCGGCGGCCCTGAAAGGCGGCAACGCCTATGGGCCTCTGGGCGCATCAGCCCTGACTATCTTCGGCCTATTGACGACCATGGCAGCCAGCCTCTTCCCCTATATCGTTCCGGCCTCTAACAACCTGGCCAACAGCCTCACCGTCTTCAACGCCTCCTCGTCAGAGCGGACGCTGATGATCATGCTGATCCTGGCGCTGATTGGATTGCCGATTGTGCTGACCTATACGGCGTATATTTACCGGACCTTCATCCGTTCGGCGCGAGTAATGACGATAGGGAACAAACAGAGCATGAAGATCTGATGAAACGAAAGAAGACTCCCCTCGGACTGATTTGGCTCGAGGGGAGTCTTCCCTTTATCCCGATCTTATTGGCTTCTGCTGATCCGAACAAAGCCTGCGCAAGGCACGATCTCCACGCCGCGCTTTTCCAGTTCATCGAGCAGGAGGTTCATCCCCAGCGAATCGCTGGCCATGTGGCCGGCGATGACGACGTTGATGTGGTTTTTTTCCGCTTCCTTGCGATGTTTTTCGCCCATGTGCATCGCCACGATGGTGCCGACACCGGCCTGGACGAGCTTGGCGTAGGCGTCTTCCGAACCGGAGGTGCCGCCGGTCATATCGACCATCACCTTGCCGCAGCGGCCTTCCTTGCGGCCTGTAAAGAGGGTGGGGCCGGAGCCGGCGCGAGCAGCCGCTTTATATTCGGGGATCTCTTCGAGCAGGGTAAGGATATCGCCGACGGTAGCAGGTTTCTTCTCGTCGATCCGCTTTTCCAGAAAGGTCTGCACCTGGTTGTCAGCAGGCGTATGGACACACATCAGGGAGAGGTCCATAAGACGGGCGGCGTCGACGGCGCGGTTGTGGTTCATGGGGGCAAGGCCACGCTTCACCTCGCTGATCCGGCTGGCCAGGATCCCTTCGGCCACGTTGATGGGCACACCCACTTTCGCCAACAGGTCTTCCTGCATATGCATCACATCGTGCAATGCGGAAAGGGCTTTTCCTTCGGGGTGGTGGGCGATGAGCAAGTCGATGGGTTTGCCTTTCTCGCCGAGCCGGTCAGCCAGCAGCACCTCGCCGACCTCCATGTCGATGCCGACGAGCACCCGTTTGACCTCCCGCTCCGGATCGCCCACGAGGAGCCGCGTGTCGCTGTAGGGGTTGGTCAGCGCTTCCTGGTCATAGTTCGCCTTCTCTTCCCCTTTCAGTTCGCCGAACTGCTGCTTTCGCCGGGCCAGTTGCCGTTCTACTTCCTCCCGTCCCCGGGGATCGGCGTCGATCCCCATAGCGACAAAGAGTTCATAAATCTCGCGGGCTTTCATATCTTCATCCTCCCCTGTTCTTCTCCTGTATCAGAATGAGTCCTCCAATCAATTTCCCCTATGGATGATAGGAATTTTCCCTATTCCAGTTCTCTTCGCCTTCATTAAAGTACATCACCCTTTCGGCTTGGCTAAAATCTTTTTCACCTCCGCCAGGGGTTTCGTGTTCAGGATGTCACCCTTCTCCAAACCGGCCCGCCGGGCGTTGGCGACGCCGTAAGCCATCTCGCTCAACCTGGCGCGGTCATGGGCATCCGTATTGATGACGATCATGACGCCCCGCTCCTTGGCGAGGCGGGCATGGGGCGCCGAAAGATCGAGCCGGTCCGGCGAGGCGTTGATCTCCAGGATCGTGCCGGTTTTTGCCGCCAGATCCAGAAGCCAATCGATGTCCACGTCATAGGGTTCTCGTGTGCCGATCAGCCGGCCTGTCGGATGGCCGATGATGTCCACATGAGGGTTTTTCAAAGCTGCCTCCAAGCGAGTATGGACCTTGTGACGCTCCTGGCGCAAGCCCGTATGGACAGAGGCGATGACCACGTCCATCTCTCTCAATATGTCGTCGGCATAATCGAGGCGGCCGTCACCGAGGATATCCATCTCGATCCCGGAAAAAAGGGTAATATCCTTCTCGCGGGCGTCGATTTGGCGGATGGTCCGTTGCTGTTCCCGCAGCTTCGATTCCGAAAGCCCCCGGGCGACCGCCAGGGACTGGGAATGATCGGTGATGGCCATGTAGGCGTACCCCCGGTCCCGACCGGCCGAGACCATCTCCTCCAGCGAGGATACGCCATCGCTCCAGTTGGTATGGATATGAAAGTCGCCGAGGATGTCACCCAACTCCACCAAGTCGGGCAGCTCCCCCGCTTCAGCCTGAGCGACTTCCTTCCCCGTTTCCCGCAGTTCCGGAGGGATCCAGGGAAGGCGAAGCTCCTCGTAGAAGACCTCCTCGGCCTCCTGAGAGGAGATGAACCGGCGCCAGTCACTTTCATCGGCCTGTTCTTCGCAAGAGGCCGGACGGGCGCCCCGGCTGCGCAAGGCCGCCCAGTGCTGCGCCGTTCCCGTCGTTTCGACCCACCGAGCGACAAAATTGGACTCGCTGGTGACTTCGATGCGAACCGGCAGGCCGAAGGCGAAGGCGAAGCGGACGAATGTGTCATCTTCAGCGAGTTGTTTCGCCGCCATCGGGTGTTTTTTTACTAAATTCAGGATTACCGCCGGTTCTTGCGACGCCGCCAGGAGGTGGATCTCTTCGACCATCTCCTGGCTGCGGCGCAGGTCGCCGGTGAGCTCGGCGCGGCTCACCTCGGGGAGATTTTGTAGGAATCGGAGCAACGCCTCGGCCAGCGGACGGGCCACGCCAAGTCCGAATTTCCCTGACCGCCGCCGCAGCAACTCGACGCCGCGGATCACCGCCAGTTCCGTTTTGGCGGCGATGCCCGGCAACTGCCGCAACCGGTGTTTGCGTGCCCCCTCTTCCAGTTCCTCCAGCGTCGTATACCCTTCGGCAAAAAAGGTGCGCACCGCCCGCAGTCCGATGCCGGGCAGTTGCAGCATATCAAGGACACCGGGGGGAACCTTTTCGCGCAGTCGCTGCAATCGAGGGCTCTCACCCGCTTGCAGCAACGCCTCGATCTCTGCGCAAAGCCCCTTGCCGATGCCGTCGATCTTCGCCAGTTGTCCGCGGGCGGACAGGACAGAGACAGGGGTTTCCAGCTTTTCGATGACCATGGCGCCCTTGCGGATGGCGCTCACCTTGAAGGGGTTTTCCCCGAGAATCTCCAACAGGTTGGCCATCTCGGCGAGGGTCCAGGCGATTTCCTGGTTATGCACGGCTTTTCCCTCCTTCCGGCTATTGTACCCAGGCGGCAAGGAAAAAAGCGCCGGACCCCGGCGCTCACCATTTCGATGACTCTCATTTGGGGGAACTGGAATCCTCCAGGAGTTTGATCAGATCGTCATAGTCCTCCTGCAGCTTCGCCAAGTCATGGGCGAAGTGCAGCGCCGCCATCACGGCCACCTTGGAGACGGAAAGATGAGGCCCCTTGCGGCTAATCTCTTGCATCCGCTCGTCGACGGTGGCGGCCAATTGCTTCATCTGCTGCGACGTCAAGGGACTCCGGATCGTATAAGGTTCTCCGTAAATGTGTACAGTCGTCTTGTGGACTTCTTCAGGCACAGATGGTTCCCCCTCGACAACGACAGCGCTCGACGAATCCTCCAACGAAGCAACGAATCCTTCGACGAATCTTAACCCCTATGGTTTATCTCCAAAAAAGGACCTCTCACTCGGTGAGGAATGAATTCCCTCTTCGCTGCCGCTGTCGAAAAAACCTGCTTCCTTCTTCGCACCGCAGCAGATTATTTACCGGAATCGAGCGCCCAGGCGTTCGACAAGAGCGGCTTTGATCGACTCATGGCGGCTGTTGACCTCGTCGTCGGTGAGGGTGCGATCGGGTGCCTGATAACGAAGGGTGTAAGCAAGGCTGCGGTAACCCTGGGCGATCTGATTGCCCTGGTAGACATCGAAGAGGCGCCACCGTTCCAGGATCTCTCCGCCTGTCTCGGCGATGACAGCTTCCACCTGACTGGCCGGAATATCAAGGGGGAGAACCATGGCCATGTCGCGATCAGTCGAAGGATAACGGGGCAGCGGTGTATAGTCGCCTTTCGCCCTAGCAAGCAGGGTCAGCGCCGACAGGTCCAGTTCCATGACGACAGGCCGTCCGACCAGGTCATAAGCCTCTCGTACGTCCGGGTGAACCTCGCCGAGGACGCCCAGTTGGATCTTTACGCCCTCCCGTTCCACGGTCAGCCGGGCCGAGCGGCCGGGGTGGAGATAGGGAACCTCCTTTTCGCGCTGCCAGGCCACATCATCGATCTTCAGTGTCGCCAGCAGTTTCTCGGCGATCCCTTTCAGGTAATAGAAATCGACGGCTTTCGGCTTGCCGCTCCAGTGGATCGGCTCTTCGCCCATCACCAGAGCGGAGACCTTCCAGGGCTCATCGGGCAATTCCTTCAAGGGCAATGCACGTGGCGAGAAGGTGGAGCCAATCTCGAAGATGGCCAGATCGGCGATGCGGCGGCTGGCGTTGCGGGCGGCCACCTCCAACAAGCCCGGCAGGATCGTCGGGCGGAGGATGCCCTGTTCCTCGCTCAAGGGGTTTTGCACCGACACCACCTGGCGCAAGAGATCTTCCGCCGGCAGTCCGAGCCGGTCCAGATGGCGCGGGTTGATGAAGGAAAAGGTAACCACTTCGCGAAGTCCGGCGCCGACGAGTGTGTCGGCGATGCGTTCGCGCACCGTCTGGGGCCAGGTGCGCTGGCCGACAGTCGTCTCCCCTTTCGGCAAGGTCGTCGGGATGCGGTCATAGCCGTAGAGGCGCGCCACCTCCTCCGCCAGGTCATGCTCCCCTTGCAGGTCGGGCCTGTAGGCCGGCGCGCTCAGGAGCCCTGAACGCTTTTCGCCTTCACCGAGCCATTTGACGGGGAACCGAAGCCGTTGGAAGATGGCATCCATGTCGTCGCCGGTCAGTCTGGTGCCCAAAAGGGCGTTGATCCGATCGACAGAAAAGGGGATCTCTAAGGGGACCACCTTCCGAAGATAATTATCGACATAGCCGGGAACCACATCGGCCACATTCAGGTCAGCCACCAGTTGGGCAGCCCGGTTCATCGCCAGCACCACCGTGTCGATGTTGACGCCCTTCTCGAAGCGCTGGGACGCCTCGGAACGCAAGCCGAGCTGGCGGGCGGTGCGGCGGATGTTGGCCGGGTGAAAGTGGGCCGCCTCGAGCAGCACCGTGGTTGTGCCGGCGGAGATCTCGCTGTTCAGCCCGCCCATGACGCCGGCCAGGCCGACAGCCTTCTCCGGATCGGCGATGACCAGGTTTTCAGGGTTCAATTCCCGTTCCTGCCCGTCCAGGGTGACCAGTTTTTCCCCGGACCGGGCGCGCCGGACGATGATATGGCCGTCCTTGATCCTGTCGTAGTCGAAGGCATGCAGGGGATGGCCCAGTTCCAGCATGACATAGTTGGTGATGTCGACGATGTTGTTGATCGGGCGCATGCCGGCAGCCTGCAGTCGCTGCTGCATCCACGTCGGTGACGGGCCGAGACGCAGGTTAGTGAAGAGCCGGGCGGCGTAGCGGCCGCAGAGGTCGCTCTCTTCGATGGTGACCTTCACCTGCGCCTCGGCGCAGCCCTCGCCCTTTTCAGAGACGGTCACCTCGGGCAGGCGCAGGTCGGCGCCGGTGATGGCCGCCACCTCGCGGGCTACGTTGAGCACAGCCAGGCAGTCGGCTCGGTTGGGCGTCAGTTCCAGTTCCAGCACGGCGTCGTCGAGGCCAAGGGCGGCAGAGACAGGCTGGCCTGTTGCCGCATCGTCGCTGAGGATGAGGATGCCTTCCCGGTCTTCCGGGGCGATCGTCTTCTCCTCAAGGCCCAGTTCTTCGGCAGAGCAGAGCATGCCCGACGACGGGATGCCTCGCAGGACCGACTCTTCGATCTTCACGCCTTTGGGCAGGTGGGCCCCCGGCAATGCGACAGGCACTTTCTGTCCGACGCGAACATTCTGGGCGCCGGTGACGATGATGCGAACGCCCGCACCGGTATCGACGGTGCAGATCCAAAGGCGGTCCGCCTCCGGGTGTTTGATCATTTCTACAATCTTGCCGACGACAACCTTGTCAAGCCCCTTGTTCCGGTACAGCACGTTTTCCACGGCGATGCCGGAACGGGTCAGCTTCTCACCCAGTTCGGCGGCTTCCAGGCCGGCATTGACGTAGTCGCCGAGCCAGTCGATCGATACGCGCATTCGTTTCCACCTCGTTTGGTTACTTCGTCTTTCTGTTCCGACTCGGGGCAACTGTTCCAGGGGGGCGGAGTGAGCGATTTGAGCGGAGCGGCGTCAGCGAGCGCAGCTTGCGAAGCGGTAAGGGCGCCATGGTTCACAGGCAGAAAAGCCCAGAGGTTTGGCGCCCAGCGGAGCAAGCAAGCGAGTAGCCGCGGAGCTCTTGCGAAGGTCGCCAATCCGCCCCCCTAGAACTGCGCCAGGAACCTCATATCGTTCTCATACAAAAGCCGCATGTCGTCGATGCCGTACTTGAGCATAGCGATCCGTTCGACACCCATGCCGAAGGCGAAGCCGGTCACTTCCTGGGGGTTGTAGCCGCCGTATTCGAGGACGCGCGGGTGGACCATACCGGAGCCGAGGATCTCAAGCCAGCCGGAGCCCTTGCAGACGCGACAGCCGCCGCCGCCGCAGATGACGCAAGAGATGTCCACTTCGGCGCTCGGTTCGGTGAAGGGAAAGAAGGATGGCCGCAGGCGGATCTCCCGGTCAGGGCCGAACATCTGGCGGGCGAAGGTGAGCAGCGTTCCCCTGAGGTCGCCGAAGGTGATTCCTTTGTCGACGACCAGCCCCTCCACCTGGTGGAACATGGGCGAGTGGGTGGCGTCATCGTCGCGGCGGAAGACGCGGCCCGGGCAGATCACTTTTACAGGCAATTGAGGCCGGATGCGCTCCATCGCCCGGATCTGCACCGGCGACGTATGGGTGCGCAGCAGGATGTCGGAGGTGATATAGAAGGAATCCTGCATGTCCCGGGCCGGATGATCCTGGGGCAGGTTGAGGGCTTCGAAATTGTAATAGTCCAGTTCCACTTCCGGTCCCTCAGCAATCTCATAACCCATGCCGAGGAAGATCTGCTTGATCTCGTCGATGACCAATGTGAGAGGGTGCTTGCCGCCGACGGGCTGTACCCGTCCCGGCAGGGTGATGTCGATGGATTCGCCGGAGAGGCGCGCCTCTTTTTCTCTCGCTTTCAGTTCTCGGCTCTTCTCCTCCAGCTTGAACTCCAACTCGGCCCGCACCTCGTTGACGAGGGCGCCCATGAGCGGGCGTTCCTCGGCAGGAAGCGCCCCGAGTCCGCGCAGGATTCCCGTCAGCACCCCTTTTTTGCCAAGAATGCGGACACGCCAATCCTGAAGCGCTTCCATCGTGTCGACGGCGCACAGCGCTTCCGCCGCTTCGCGCCGGATCTGGTCCAGTTGTTCACGCATCGTCAAGACCTCCTGATTTGCCCGATTCGAAAGGAAAATAAAAAAACCCCCGCTCCCCAAGGGGACGGAAGTTGTTTCCGCGGTACCACCCCGCTAGGCCACCCAAAATGAGCAGCCCACTCGGCCGACTGATTCGTCGTTCCCCGCTAACGGAGGGAGACCGTCGAGACCTACCCACCTGTGATGCCGGCGTGTTCACAGGGAACGCCATCGTCCCTCGACCACTGCGCATCTCTTTGGCTTCAGCCTGAAGCTCCCGGGCGAATTTCTTCCCCTCCGCCTCAACGTCGCTTCCAGTCTATGGCGACCGTCTCCCTGGCAAGCGGGATGAGGAGTACTTCTCCCGTTCAACGCCTTCTCCTTTTATTGCACCAGTAACCGCCGGTAGATCATATACGCTGCAACGGAACCTGTCACTTCGAAGATACGCCAGAAAAAGTCAGCGGAAAACACCGACGACCACAACCTTTCTGCGTTCCAGGGTCCACCAGCTAGGAAAATTATATCATAGCCCCCTCGTCGAAGCAACCGAGCGATGACGAGCCGCTTCGAAAAGGAGCACGGCGGCGGCGACAGCGGCGTTGAGCGATTCGACAGGCGGCGCCAAGGGGATGCGCACCCGCAGTTGAGCCAGGTCCCCCCAGAAAGGCCGGGGTCCGTGGGCCTCGCTTCCGATGACGATGGCGATGCTTCCTCGATCCCAGGGCGCCTCAAAATAGGGTACGCCGTCGCGGGCATCGGCTACGGCAAGGCTGATGTCTCGCTCCCGCAGGGAGGCGGCAAGCCCTTTTGCCGAGGGAACTGTCGCCACAGGCAGGCGGAAGAGGGCGCCCATAGTCCCCCGGATCACCTTCGGACCGTAAGGGTCGACCGTTCCCGGCGTGAGCAGGACGCCGGTCACACCGGCCGCCTCGGCGGTGCGGATGATCGTTCCCAGGTTGCCGGGATCCTGTACACCATCGACGATCAGCAAAAAGGGCTCGGGCGCGGCGATGACCGCCTCCCAGTGGGCCGGCGCCAGGTTGGCGACAAGGACGATCCCCTGACTCTGTTCCGTCTCCGTAATCGTGGCCAGTGCTCGATCGTCGACCTCCAGGCAGTCGACACCGGCAGCGGCCAAGCGATCCAGCAGGCGCCGTCCCCGCGGCTGGGCCGCTACCCGCTCCGTATAGAGGCAATAGGCAAGGGAGACCGAAGAGGCAGCTGCCTCTTCGGCGAGCCGCACCCCTTCAATGAGATACTTGCCGGTGACGCCCCGCTCCTTTTTTCGCGAAAGAGAGCGGGCCTCCTTCACATGCCGGTTGTCTGGAGAGGTGATCTTCAAAAGGTTTCCTCCTCGAAGCGGCTTAAGTCATCGTTGGAACCGACGGCCACGAGGATGTCCCCCTGCTCGATCAGCGTGTCGGCGCCAGGCGAGGCGATCACATCATTGCCTTTGCGGATGGCGATGACGGTGATGCCGCAACGGGCGCGCAGATCGGCCTTGCCGAGGGTCTGGCCCACAAGCCGTTCGGGCGAACGGATTTCAACCAGCGAATGGACCGGCGAGAGTTCCAGGTAGTCCATCACCGTCGATGTGACCAGCGCATGGGCGACACGGACGCCCATGTCGCGCTCGGGGTAGACAACCTGGTCGGCGCCCACCTTGGTCAAGACCTTGCCATGGAGATCGTTCTGCGCCTTAGCCACCACATGGCGGACGCCCATGTCCTTGAGGATGACTGTGACGAGGATGTTGGCCTGCACATCCGAACCAATGGCGACGATCACCGTATCGAAATTGCGAATGCCGAGCTTTTTGAGCACCTCTTCGTCTTCGGCGTCAGCCTGCACCGCATGGGTGACGAAATGGGCCACCTCGTTGATCCGCTCTTCCGAACTGTCGATGGCCAGCACCTCGTAGCCCATGCGGCAGAGGGTCTTGGCGACGCTCGTGCCGAATCGTCCCAAGCCGATGACGGCAAACAGCTTTTGTGTTTTTACTTTGGCCATGGCTCTCCCTACCCCACCATGATTTTTTCTTCCGGGTAACGCAGTTTGGCCGGGACATTGCTGCTGAGCGCGACGGCCAGTGTGAGCGGTCCCAGCCGGCCAATGAACATGGTCAGCGCGATCAACATCCGTCCGAAATCGCTCAGATTCGGCGTGACTGCCATGGTAAGCCCTACGGTGCCGAAGGCTGAAGTCGCCTCAAAAAGCAACGCCAGGAAGTCAGCGTTTTCCGTGATCGTCAGCAACATCGTCACAGTAACGACGAGCAAGACAGCCATCACCGTGATCCCGACAGCCTTGTAGATGGTGTCCGGCGGGATGCGCCGCTCGAAGAAACCCACATCGATCTTCCCTTGGCGCATGCTCCATACGGCGGCCAACAAAGACGCCAGCGTAGTCGTCTTGATCCCCCCGCCGGTGGAGCCGGGCGAAGCGCCGATGAACATGAGGATGATCAGGAAAAACTGCGTGGCTGGTTTGAGATCGGCGATGCTTACGGTGTTGTAACCGGCAGTCCGAGGCGTCACGCCTTGAAAGTAAGCGGCCAGTAGTTTTCCCTCCCAACCCAAGGCGCCCAGCGTCTTCGGATTGTTGAATTCAAGGAAGAAGATGGCCGTGGCGGCCAGGAGGATGAGGATGACCGTCATCATCCAGACCAATTTCGTGTGGAGGCTGAATCGCCGAATCTCCCGGTAGCGGAATGTTTCGGCGATGACGGTAAACCCCAAGCCGCCGATGATGATGAGAATGGACACAGTCACGTTGACGATCGGATCGTCCACATAACCGGTGATGCCGCGAAAACCGCCGAAGAGATCAAATCCGGCGTTGCAAAAGGCGGAGATGGCGTGAAAAAAGCCGTAATAGAGCCCCTTTGCCAGTCCCATCTCGGGGATGAATCGCATCGACAGGATGACCCCGCCGATTCCTTCGATCAGAAAGGTGGCCAACAGCACATGGCGGGCCAGCCGGACAACGCCCTGCACGGAGAGGCTGTTCAAAGCCTCCTGCATGAGCAGCCGCTCCTTCAGGTTGATCCGCTTGCCCATCAACAGGTAGATCAAGGTGGCCATGGTCATGAAGCCGATACCGCCGACCTGGATCAGTGTGATGATGATCAACTGCCCGAAAAGCGAAAAATTATCATGGGTATCGACAACCACTAAACCGGTCACACAGACAGCCGATGTGGCCGTAAAGAGCGCGTCGACGAAGCGCGTCCCCAGACCGCTCCGCGACGCCATCGGCGTGCTCAGCAGAAATCCCCCGATCAGGATGATCAAAGCGAAGCCGGCGACGAGTACCCTCGCCGGCGATAATCCATGGGCGGGTCGCTTCCCCTGCACATAGGGGGCGAAAATGGGTCTGGGCGGTTCATATCTATACATGGACGAACAGTCCGTCTCCCGTCTTATTTTGGTTCCATCGCCAGGTTCCTTTGCCAAAATCGCCGGTCACCTTAGGAGTTTTCCCAGAAAAACAGACATGACCCCGCGGCCATGCCTGTTTTTTGATGGTTCGATTTGGTTTTAAGCGTTCCCTTTCGCCTTGGCCACATCGACGAGCTTGGCAAAAGCCGGCAGGTCGTTGACAGCCAGGTCAGCGAGCATCTTGCGGTTGACAGCGACGCCGGCTTTTTTCAGGCCGTTCATCATGACGCTGTAGGAGATGCCGTTCATGCGAGCGGCAGCATTGATCCGGGTGATCCAGATCTTGCGGAAGTCACCCTTCTTCTTCTTGCGATGGGCGTAGGCGTAAGAGAGCGCCTTCATGACCGACTGGTGGGCGGTGCGGAAAAGCTTGGAATGGGCGTTGCGGTAGCCGCGAGCGAGTTTGAGGATTTTTTTATGTCGTTTACGGGACATGGGACCCGTCTTGACGCGAGCCATACGAAGACCTCCTGTGCTGCCTGAGGCGTATTTTCAAAAGAGAATGAAACCGGCTGGCCGGCTTAGAGATAGGGAAGCAGTTCCTTCAGCTTCGGCGTGTCTTCCTTAGCGACGACAGCGGTGCCGCGGAGCTGGCGCTTGCGCTTGGCTGACTTCTTCTCCAAGATGTGGCGGGTGAAGGCGTTTTTCGCCTTGAACTTGCCGGAGGCGGTTTTCTTGAACCGTTTGGCCGCCCCGCGGTGGGTTTTCATTTTCGGCATGTCGTTCAACTCCTCAATCGCGAGTAAAGGGGCGATTTATTCGGCTTTCCCGGTGGTCGGGGCTTCCGCTTTCTCAGCTCTTTTGGCATCCCGAGGCTTCTCGGCGCGAGGTTCCCGCTGGGTCTCGGCTTTGGGCGCCAGGATCATGATCATGTTGCGGCCTTCCACCTTGGCGTCGCGTTCCACGTTGGAATAGGGTCGACAGACCTCGGCCAAACGGACACACAACTGCCGGCCCAACTCGGGGTGGGTGATCTCACGTCCACGGAACATGATCGTGACCTTTACTTTATCGCCGTCCTCCAGAAAGCGGATGGCGTTGCGAGCCTTCGTGTCAAAATCATGATCCTCGATGTTCGGGCGCAGTTTAACCTCTTTGATGCTGACAATTTTTTGTTTTTTGCGAGCTTCTCGTTCCCGTTTGCTCTGCTCAAACTTATACTTGCCGTAATCCATGATCCGGCATACGGGAGGCCTGGCCGTCGGCGCCACCTCCACCAGATCGAGGTTGCTCTCCTGGGCGATGCGCAGGGCGTCGCGGATGTTCAAAATCCCCAGCTGTTCCCCCTCGGTGCCCACCAAGCGAACTTCGCGGACGCGGATCTCCTCGTTGATGCGCAGGTCCTTGCTGATAAATGTTCACCCCCTGATTTCTTCAAACGAAACAAACAAAAAATGCGGGCTCTCCCACCCGCATGCTTCTCCCAAGGCACGACGCTGACAGTATCGACGATGATCGATCCTGCGACGCCTGGCTTTGACAGATGAACCCAGTTGCAGTCTCAACCGACTGGGTGAGAAGCGGATGGCTTCTGCTTGTTTGTCGTTCCGCTCGTTACTATAGCATGACACATAGGACATGTCAAGCAACCTGCGCAACAAAAAGAGCCTTCGCATCGCTGTCCACGACCGCATCGTTCCCTCCCTGTTGGGTCAAGCTGCCCCCCGTTGACGCCGTTGCGGCAGCTTTTTTGTTATAGCGTCCCTTTTCTCGTCACACCATAATTTTCCATAGAATAGACTTCAAATAGCCGGGAGATTTCTCGGCAGCGGAATTCAAGGATATGGAGTTGGTGTTCGTGGCTAGTGGGATTGGAACTGGCGCCGTTACGCGGGAGGTCTGGTTTGACGGACGCCCTGTGCCTTTGGATCGCAGAGACATCTGGGGGTTGATCGACAACTCCCCCCTTCAACATGTTGTCGTCACGCCAGCGCAGCGGCGGGATGGGCATTTCCCGCTCAAAACCATTCTGATTACGGAAATCAAGGAGCCCTCCGACCTTGACGCCCTGTCTGAAGGGGATATCGTCCTTTCCAGCGTTCCCGCGCTGTTGGATGCAGCCCGGGAAAAGGGGTTTAGCACCTGCATCTCTCTTTTCATCGAAGGCGGCCAGGACGATTTAGAGGAAGCCAGCCGCAGGGCAGTCAGCCATGATTACGCCGTCGTCGACTTCGATCTGCCCACAAACATCCCTCTGGAGTTGATCATCGCCCGCCTGCAAAAGAGCAAGACGGTGCTGCTCAAAGCGGAGAAGAGTGTAGAAGCGATGGAGGTCGCTTTCGGCGTCCTGGAACAAGGCAGCGACGGCGTCCTGCTGTCCACGGACGATATGAACGAAATCATCGAGCTGAAGGCTTTTCTGTCCCGCCGAGGCGCCGAGCCGCTGCAACTGCATCCCTTGACGGTGACGGAGGTCAGCCACATCGGGATGGGCTTGCGTTCCTGTATCGATACGACAGATATCATGACCCGCGATGAAGGGATGATCATCGGCTCCACTTCTTCAGGCGGCATTTTTGTCTGTTCGGAGACGCACTACCTGCCCTATATGAACCTGCGGCCCTTCCGGGTGAACGCCGGCGCCGTCCACTCCTACGTCTGGCGCCCCGGCAACGCCACCGACTACCTGACAGACCTGCGGGCCGGCACGGCTGTCCTTTGCGTCAACACCAAAGGAAAAACGCGACCGGTCATCGTCGGTCGGGTGAAGACAGAGGTGCGGCCGCTGCTCCTGATCAAAGGGGTGGCCGATGGCATCGACTTGAACGTGATCGTTCAGGACGACTGGCACATCCGCGTCATGGGCGCCAATGGAGAACCGCGCAATGCCACCACCGTCCAGCCGGGCGACCAACTCCTGGCCTATGTCTGCGCGCCGGGAAGGCATGTGGGCATCAAAGTGGATGAAAAGATCATCGAAAGCTAGGAGGCGGCGCCAGCCATGACTGGAAAAGAGATTCGCCTGAACCGGCTCTTCGCGCCCTCCGGACAATTGCTCGCCGTTCCGCTCGATCACGGCGTCTCCCTCGGTCCCGTCGCTGGATTGACTGAGATCCGCCCGATGGTGAAAGCTGTGGCAGACGGCGGCGCTGACGCCGTCATCGTCCACAAGGGACTGGCCCGGCAGATCGCAGGCGTGCTCTCGACAAGACAGTGCGACCTGATCGTTCACCTGTCTGCCTCGACGACCCTCTCGCCGGAACCGAACCGCAAGGAATTGGTCTCTTCGGTGGAGCATGCCGTCCGGCTCGGGGCGACCGCCGTCTCCGTCCATGTTAACCTCGGCGGCGCCGCCGAAAATGCGATGCTCGAAGACCTGGGCCAGATAGCCGACGCCTGTGAACTCTGGGGCATGCCCCTATTGGCCATGATGTACGTCCGCGACGGCAATCAAGCCAACGAGTACGACCCGGTAAGGGTCGCCCATGCCGCTCGTGTCGCCGAAGAATTGGGCGCTGACATCGTCAAGGTCAATTACACGGGAACGCCGGAGAGCTTCAGGCAGGTGACCGGCGGCGTCGACATCCCCGTCATCATCGCCGGCGGCGCCAAAACAAACAGCACCGGCGAACTGCTCAACATGGTCTACGCAGCCCAGCAGGCCGGCAGCCTCGGCGTCGCCATCGGGCGAAACATCTTTCAACATGCCCGGCCACAACGGCTGACCGCCGCCATCCGGCGCATCCTCGACAGAAAGGTGGACGCGTCCCAACTGGCGGAACTGGCATCCTCTGTTGACGGCTAGCACTTCCTACAAACCGGGAGGAATGAAACCATGAGTCAAAACAAGCCCTCTTCCCAACCGGGTAGCCGCTCCTGGTCGGGTATCACCGTCACCCTTCCCATAAAGCCGGCTGTATCACCGAATTCGCCGGCGACCGCATCGCCCCTTGAAGAACCTTTTGAACTCCGCAAGGCGGTCGCCCTTCATGACGCCGGCATCGACGGTGACAAGCAAGCCGTTCTTAAAGCCCATGAGCTGCTCAGCAAACTTCGTCAGACCAAACCCACCCCACTGGTGGAGGCCTACTATGGCAGTGTCGTCTGCCTCCTGGGCCGCGACGCCGTGGACCCCTCAGAGCGCTTCGCCAAGGCGCTGGAAGGCCTGAAGACATTAGATAAGGTGGTCAGAGCCCATCCCGACCTGATCCAGGCGCGCATCCTCCGCGGCCAAGTCTGTTTCCGCCTGCCAGAGCAATTCTTCCACCGCAGCCGCACAGCCATCGAAGACTTCCACTACCTCATCTCCCGCTATGAACAGGACAATCGCCTCTTCGCCGCCGATTTTTACTGGCGCATCCTCTATCAGCTCGGTGTGGCCTATAAGAACATCCATCTGATGCATGAAGCAAAAGCGGCCTGGACCAAACTGCTCACCCTCGCCAGAGACCCCCAATATCGCGCCCTCGTCGAACAAGAGGGTTTTGTTCCCCAATTCGGTTAAACCGGGAGGTCGTATATCCCATGGCTTCATCATCACGGTTTACTTCCACCCGCGCCAACGCCTGGTCAGGACTGCGGGAAGAACCCCGGCGTTCGCAGGCGCGACAAATCACCCTTGTGCCTGCGCCCCACCGGCCTGCCTCTGACGAAGACATCGCTGAAGGCATCCGTCTGCACAGCCTAGCAATGAGCGGAAACCGGGAGGCCATCCAGCAGGCCTTGACCTATTTTGAACAGCTGCGCAACCGCCATCCCGCCGATGACCGCGTCGCCGCCTATTTTGCCGATTGCCAATCCCTCTTGGGAAGCGTCGTCGACGACTCCTACAGCATGTTCAAAAACGCCATCCCGGCAATCAAACTCCTCGACCAGGCCGTGGAAAACCGACCCGATGATCTGGAGATCCGCCTGTTACGGGCCTACCAGAGCTTCCGCCTCCACGAGGGCTTCTTCCGGCGCACCTCGACGGCCATCGGAGACTTCGAGGCGATCCTGGCCGCTTATGACGAGGGCCGCTTGGCCCTGCCTCCAAAAAAGCGCAATCAGATCCTCTTCGACCTCGGCTGCGCCTACCAGCGCCTTGGCATGGCAGAACAGGCCGATGAGGTCTGGAACCGCCTCCTTGCCCTTGACGTCGGCGGGGACTATACAGGCGCTGTCGAACGGGCGCGGGGCTATTTCCCAGCCGATCAGGAGACTGCACTGCTCGCCCTGACAGAAAAGGCGGATCTGCTCCGCGAGGGGGTCCGGCTCTTCGAAGCCGGCGCCGCCGGCGATCGGGGCGCCGCCCGCGTTGCCAAGGAACTGCTGAAAAAAGCCCATGAAACGGACCCGGACGATGCCCTCGCCCTGGCCTACTATGCCTCCGCGACAGCGCTGATCGAAAAAGATGCTGTCGAACCGAATGCCCTCTTTGGCTGCGCCATCCGGGCGATGAAAGCCCTGCGGGAGGCGAAGGAAAAGGATCCTGAAAACCCGCGCATCCGTCTGCTGCGAGCCTATCTGGCCTACTCCCTTCCGGAGGCTTTTTTCCATACGGCCCAGACAGCCATCCAGGATTTCCGTTTCGTCCTGGAGGCCTATGAAAAAGATCCGGCGCTGCTGACGAAAGAGGAATACGCGCGCCTACTGCACCATCTCGGCGAGTGCTACCGCCGTTCCACCAACGACTTCGAAGCGAAAAAGATCTGGGCGCGTTTAGCTGCCGATTGCCCCGACTCCCCCTACTGCGACAGCATTCCTGCTTCGGTTCGAGAAGAGGTGACGCCATGACGCTGGCTTTTGAAGACCGCATCCGGGCGGCCCGAACACCCGACCTGTTCCGTCGCTACTTCCGGGAAGCCTCCGACGCCATGCCCCCGGAACGGCTGGCGGCCTATCAGACAGAAGCGCTCAAGGAGATCGTCGCCATCGCCCATGCCAAATCGCCCTTTTATCAGGAGCAGTTCCGCCAAGCCGGCGTCCGACCGGACGATATCCAGGAACGCGCTGACCTTGCCAAACTACCCTTTACGACAAAAGACGACCTCCGGCAGGATCCCTGGCGCTTCCTCGCCTGTGACAAAGCCGATGTCAGCATCATCCACGTCTCTACGGGAACGACAGGCGGTAAGCCGATCTACGTGCTGCACACCTGGGCCGACTATTACATGCACGACCTGGCGCCGGGGTTCCCCGTTCTTGTGCCCGTCGGACGCGGTGACATGGTGCTCAATGCCCTGCCCTACGAGATGAGTTCCGCCGGTCTGGCCTTCCACAAATCCTTCATCAACAGCTGCGGCGCCACCGTCCTCACCGCCGGCAAAGGCGGCGCCTATTCGACGCCGGAAAAGACGGTGCAGATGATCCGCGACCTGCAGCCCAACTGCGCCATTACCACCCCTTCCTACGCTGTGACACTGCACGAAACGGCTTTAAAGGAAGGGTTCGACCTGAAAGACCTGCCTTGGAAAAAAATGTGGTTGACCGGCGAAGGCTCCTCCCCGGCCTTCCGGGAACGGGTGGAAAAACTCTGGGGAACGCGGGCCAATATGTACTACGGCACCCTTGAGGGAGGTGTCGTCGGCATCGAATGCGACGAACACCGGGGCTATCATGTCACGGAAAGCCACGTCATCCTGGAGGTGGTGGACCCGAAGACAGGTACACCCTTGGAACCCTTAGAGGTCGGCGAGATCGTCGTCACCTGCCTCACCCGCCGCGACGCGCCTCTGATCCGCTACCGCACGCAGGATCTGGGCTATTTCGACCCTGATCCCTGTCCTTGCGGCGTACCATTGCCCCTTCTGCACCTGCGAGGCCGACAGGGCGATCAGATCCGGATCAACGGCGTCGACTTCTCCCCCTTCTACCTGGAGGAGTTTTTGATGCGCCAGCCCGAGGTGGGCAACTGGTACCAGTTTATCGTCAAAAAGGGAGACAATGACCGCTTGAAGATCCGTACTGAGTTAGCACCGAAGGTGACCGCCACAGCGGAACTGGCCGACAAGCTATCCAGCAAAATGGAATACGCTGTCGGCGTGCCCTGTGCCGTGGAGATCGTCGACGCCATTCCCCGCCCCCGCGGCAAGACGGTCCGCGTTGTCCGGGAGGAGGCTGCGCCATGATCATCGACGCCCATGCCCACCTGTCTGACACCGAGTACGGCAACAACGACCTCTATCAGGCACAGTTGCGGGAAGCTGGGATTGAACGGGCCGTCGTGGTGCCCGGCGGGATGATGGATGTGCGCCGGATGACCGACTACATCACCGGTCGGGCGAAGCCGGAAAAGCCTGTCCCTGACAACACCTATGTTTCCACCGCCTGCTCCCTTTCCAGCGGGAAGATGACCGGCTTTGCCTGCATCGATCCCCACGACCCCAAGGGCCCTGAAACGTTAGAAAACCTTCTGAAGGCCGGCTTCCGAGGGTTGAAGCTGTCGCCGATGAGCCACCAGTTCTCCTTCGCCAGCAAAGGCATCGCTGAACTGACAGAAATCTGCGGAGACTTCGGCGTCCCTGTCTACACCCATACGGTCTTCAGTCCCGGCGCATCGACGGCTAAGTTTGTCTCCCTTTCTCGCCGCTTTCCCAAGGTGAACTTCATCCTCGGCCATATGGGATTCGGGCCAGCCGATCAGGAAGGTTTGGAAGCTGCCGTCACATACGACAACTTCTTCTTAGAAACATCGACAGGCAGCTTCCTGCACATCAAAGAGTCAGTCCGCCGGGCCGGCCCCTCCAAGGTCATCTTCGGCTCTGAATTCCCCCTCTCTCACCCGAAGGCAGAACTGGCCAAAATCCTCCTCCTCGGATTGAAAGCCGGCGACCTGGACAGGGTGCTCAGCAAAAACATCGCCCAACTCACCGGCATGGTGCTTACCGGGGGCGACGCCCCATGACCTCGGAAGAACGGCTGAAGGCCTTGAACGCCGCCTTCAACCGCTACCGCCAGGCCCCTTTCTTCAAGGACCGTTTGCCGGAAAAACCGCTTGCTTCACTGGAGGAATTAAAGAGCATCCCCTTCATGACCAAAGCGGATTTGATCCGCCATTCGCCCTTCGGCATGCTCTGCGTGCCCCAAGCCGAGGTCCTGCAATACCATGAATCCTTCGGCACGACGGGAACGCCGGCCTCCACCTGGTTTCACCGGGGCGACCTGCGAGACAACGCCGACCAGGTCAACGCTTGCGGTATCGGCTTTCGACCGGACGACACCGTCCTCATTCGCTTTCCTTACGCCATCTCCATGATCGCCCATGCCGTCCACCGAGCAGCCCAAGAGCGGGGGGCTGCCGTGATCGCCGCCAGCTCCCGTTCCGCCGTCAGCCCCTTTCCCCGGGTTATCGAACTGATGGGCAAACTGCAGGTGACCGTTTTGGCTGGTCTGCCGTTGCAAGCGCTGCTGTTGGCGGAGACGGCGGAGTTGTTGGGATTCCGGCCTGACCGAGACTTTCCTCACCTGCGGGCGCTGCTCCTTGGCGGGGAACCCATCCCCCCCGGCAAGCGGCGCTTATTGGAGGACATCTGGGGCGTCCCTGTCTTCACGCTCTATGGGATGACCGAGATCGGCACCGCCGGCGCCGCTTGTCGCTGCGGGACGCTTCATCCCCTGGAGGATTACTTCATATTTGAAGTCTGGCAAGAGGACCTCACTCGTGAGGCACCGCCCGGCGAAACAGGCATCCTCGTCGTCACCACCATCACCGACAAAGCCACACCGGTCGTCCGCTATGTCACCGAGGATCGTGTCCGCCTGATCCCGGCCCATTGTCCTTGCGGCCATGACGCCACCCTCGAGGTCCGGGGCCGCAAAGGCCATACAGTGACCATCGGGGATAGGGTCCTCGATCTATGGGATCTTGACGGGCTGGTCGACCGCCTCCCCTGCCGCCGTTTCTGGGTCGTCGGCGTCGAACCGCCGGGCTTGCGCTTCGTCGTTGAGACCGAACCGCCTGTTGACAGTTTGCCGACCCATCTCATCGATGCGCTGGCCCGGGAGTACCCTTTCCCCGTGACCGTCGATCTCGTACCCAAAGGAACACTGTACGACCGCCAGGAACTGCTCCGCGTCGGCATTGTCGGCAAGCCTCGTTACATCTATTCGTCCGACGAGATGAGCGCGGGCACTTACCTTCGCTCAAGCAAGGTATGAACAGCGTGCAACGAGTGGCAATATTTTCCTTGAAGAATACCCTGATAATGGAGTGCTTCAGCGTTTACAACCGGCTTGATGAACTCCAATAACTTCAAAGGAGAGATTGCGGTGGACCCCAAAAAAATGGAAGAAGCGATGAAGCAGATCAGGGAAAAAATGACAAAAGCCAAAGATGCCGAAAACAGGGTAGAAATCGTTGCCGACGCCGTCCGGGATATGATCGTCAACATGGGCATCAAAATCCCCGATAAGGCCTTTGACATCATCGGGAAAATCAACTTCCCGACCGACCCGGCGGCGGCAAGAAGGACCCACCCTGCGGTTCCCGCTGCGCCAGTCACTGTCACCAAGCCGGGAACACCAGCAGCTCCGGTTACGGTGACCAAAACGCCCGCTCCGCCTGTTCCCGTCACGGTTACCCCGGTGCCGGCCCCCCCGCCGCCTGTCGTGACGACGCCCACCTACCATGTAGAAGCCGTCCAGAAGGCCCTCTCCAAAATCCCGAAAAAAGAAAAGACCTGCCCCAACTGCGGTCACAGCGTCACCAAGTAGTTTTTAGGGAAGTTACGGGTCTCAATGGCTGCATCGCAGTAGCTCTTCAAAAAAAGAGGCGACGCAAAGGTCGCCTCTTTTTATTGGTAATACCTGACTGCTCTTCCCCTATTGCTCCGGATTCCTCTTTTGCGCGATTTCCTCCAGGATCATTGCCGCAAAGGCGTCGAGCGCCATGGCCCCCTTGTCACCTTCCCCGCGCTTGCGCACGGCGACGGCCCCATTTTCGGCCTCTTTGTCGCCGACGACGAGCAGGTAGGGGATCTTCTGCACTTGGCCTTCACGGATCTTGTAGCCGATCTTCTCGTTACGGCCATCCACCTCGACACGGACGCCCTGCTTCGCCAGCGCTGACCGCACGGATGCGGCGTACTCGTGATGGCGGTCGGTTATGGGAAGCACCCGCGCCTGCACCGGCGCCAACCAGGTCGGGAAGGCCCCGGCGTAGTGCTCCGTAAGGATGCCGATAAAGCGTTCGATAGAGCCGAAGACAACCCTGTGGATCATGACAGGCCGATGCTTCTGCCCATCCTCGCCGACGTAGGTCAGATCGAAGCGCTCGGGCATCTGAAAATCAAGCTGAATGGTGCCGCACTGCCAAGTCCGGCCGATGCAGTCTTTGAGATGGAAGTCGATCTTCGGTCCGTAAAAAGCGCCATCGCCGGGGTTGATCTTGTAGTCCATCCCCTTGGCTTTCAGGGCCTCTTCGAGGGAGTTGGTGGCCAGTTCCCAGATCTCGTCGCTGCCCATGGCCTTTTCAGGTTTGGTCGACAGTTCCACATGATAGGCAAAGCCGAAGGTCTTGTACATTCGGTCGATCAATTCGATGACGCCGATGATCTCATCTTTGATCTGACCGGGCGTCATGAAGATGTGGGCGTCGTCCTGGGTGAAGCAACGCACCCGCATCAGCCCGTGCAAAGCGCCGGAGATCTCGTGGCGGTGCACCAGGCCCAGTTCGCCCATGCGCAGGGGCAGGTCGCGGTAGGAGTGGATGGCCTGCTTGTAGACGAGCATGCCGCCGGGGCAGTTCATCGGTTTGACGCAGTAATCCTCTTCGTCGATCTGGGTCACGTACATGTTTTCCCGGTAGTTGGCCCAGTGGCCCGAGCGCTCCCAGAGAGACCGGTTCAGGATGATGGGCGTGCGCACCTCGCGGTAGCCGGCGCGCGCATGTTCTTCCCGCCAGAAGTTCTCCAGTTCGTTGCGGATGATCATCCCTTTGGGAAAGAAGAAGGGAAAGCCGGGTCCCTCTTCAAGGATCGTATACAGTTCCAGTTCCTGGCCGATCCGGCGGTGATCGCGCCGCTTCGCCTCTTCGATCCGGCGCAGGTGCTCGTCCAGTTCGGCCTTTTTCGGGAAAGATGTGCCGTAGATGCGCTGGAGCATCTTATTCTTCTCGCTGCCCCGCCAATAGGCGCCGGCCAGGTTCATCAACTTGAAGGCCTTGATCTGGCCGGTGGAAGGCAGGTGTGGGCCAGCGCAGAGGTCGACAAAGTCACCTTGGCTGTACATGCTGATGACAGCATCTTCCGGCAGGTCTTTGACCAGTTCCACCTTATACATTTCCCCCCGCTCCTCGAAGAAGCGGATGGCCTCTTCCCGACTCACTTCCTGCCGCGTGATGGGATAATCGGCCTTGACGATATGGGCCATCTCCTTCTCAATGGCCTCCAGGTCTTCCGGCGTAAACTTGTGTTCAGCGTCAAAGTCATAATAAAACCCGTTTTCGATGGCCGGGCCGATGCCGAGCTTCGTTCCGGGGAAGCGACGCTGAACCGCCTGGGCCAGCAGGTGAGAGGAAGAATGACGATAGACCTCGCGGCCTTCGGGATCGTCAAAAGTGAGGATCTCCAGTTCGGCATCCTTTTCAATGGGCGTTGTCAAGCCGACCATCTTGCCGTCGAGCTTGCCGGCCACCGCATGCTGGGCCAGCTTGCGGCTTAAGGCCTCGGCGACAGCAGCGACGGTCGTTCCCTGAGGGAATTCCCGGACAGCCCCGTCTTTCAGGGTCACCTTCACGATATTGCTCAAGATGTGCGTCCTCCTTAAATACAGTGAAGCCTCTCGCCCCATTTCGGGACGAGAGGCGGTGAGTCCGTCTCTTGGCTTCAGTTTAATCGTCGAAGAATGGCTTGTCAACTTTCGGGCCCTGCTGCCCCATTCCTTATGGTTGCATCTTCTTCGGCGCCATCACCGATGTGTACGGCTGGCATCGCTCACAGCCGGGACAGCGGTGCAACCGATCGCCGAAGACAGCCCGGATGGTGTTCAAGGTCTCGCTGACTGGCTTTTCCTCCCGAGAATGCAGGACCACCTGCACCGGCGCCACTGTCACCAGCGCGCTGATCAACAGGTCCTCAAAGCTGATCTCATCATGTTCCAGATAGTCACGGCTGATTCCGTCGACCACCTCGTTGTTGACGGGATTTCCCCCTTCGTCAAGCAGTCGGAACCCCCCGGGACAGAGATAGACATGGACGACTTCAAGGCGCGACTCTTGGATATCCAAAAAATAGCGCAGCAGGTGAATAAACTCGTTGTATTCCTTCTCCATCGTATATTCGTCAACGGCGCTGTCGACAGCATCATCGACCGCCTGGAGATAGTCCTGAAATCGAAAGCGAAGAAATCCGTCCACATGAATCCGACCATAATCGACCAGCACCTCTACCAGCCGTTCCAGGATGCGCTGGTCGTGACTGATGCGGTACATGATGTATTCCTTCGATACTTCTTCCTTGCGCTTCAGGATATGGGCGGCTTTGTCACCGATCTGCCTGCGTTCCCGGTCATGAAAATGCGGGTATTCGGCGCGCAGTCGTTTCTGAATCAGCTCCCCTTCCCAAACCTCCAAGATCCAATCCATCAGCACCCTAGCACCGAACTGTCGCAGGATCAAGGTCATCTCATCGAGCGATTCCCCTTCAGGGTGATCCTCTAAAAAAAGGGTCAGTTGGTGAACCCCATTCGACCGTTCCTGCCGCATGCTGAGCCGCCAACCTTCCCCCGCCAGCGCTCGAATCTCCTGCATGAATCGGTGATTCAGGCCGTCCAGGTTGCGGCTCGCCCCGATGGATAAAATGGCTGACAAGGAGTACACCCCCTTCATGCTGTAGTATATGTGCCGCATTTTCAGAGTATACAGTTTGTGAAAACGGGGGAATAAACCTTCCTTCGGGGAATAAGCTTTCCTTCGAGGAATCAGCTTTCCTTCGAGGAATCAGCTTTCCTTCGGGGAATAAGCTTTCCTTCATTGAGGGAATCTAGTGGTGACCGCAGAAAGGGGCGAGGGCATGCAGCGATTACTCTGGTTACTGATCATCGCCTTTTTGCTCACCACCGGGATCGCCTCTTGTTCCCCCCAGCGCCGCCCGGCGGAAACACAGTCGCCGCAGCAGGGGCAGGGGCAACAAAGCAAGGAGAAGCCCGATTATCAGGATATGAAGACGATGATGATCGACATCATCAAGACCGATGAATACCAGCAAAGGCTGGCCCGTATGATCCGCGACCCGGAATTTCAGGCCATGGTGCTCTCCCAGGATCCGAAGTTCCAGAAGACGCTTCAGGAGATGCTCCGCGACGCCAAGTTTCAAGAGAACCTGGCCCTGGTCATGAAGGAAAAAGAGATCCGCAAGTCCATCAAGGAAACCGTCAAAGAAAGCATGGACGATCCGGAGATCAAGAAAAAGATCCAGGCAGCAGCCAAAAGCCAAGAGGGCAGCAAAGGCGGCGACAAGGAGGCCGGCCAGGGCGGCGGCGGGAGCAGCGGAGAGTAACACCGTCACAAGATGCCGCGCCGCGCAAAAGGGCAGTCCCCTCGATTCAGGGGAAAAGAAAGCGAAGATTTCCGTCAAAAAAAGGGAAATCTTCGCTTTCTTCGCATCCATAAAAACCAACCGCCCTACCATTGGGACCATAACCTGAGCGCAAAGTCCACCTATCGGTGACGCTTAACCGGAAAGGAGGATACCTGGCATGTTGTTTCGTGGACAACAAGGGCTCCTTCCCCTCGAACAGGTGATACAGGCTCTTCACCACTTCTCCGGAGAATACCCGGACGCGCGCATGTTCCTCTGGATCGGCACAGACAGCCAGTCTCACGGCAACACCACCCGCGTCGTCACGTCGATCACAGGCTACCGAGAACGCAAAGGCGCCCGCTCCTATCAATATGCACAAGTGCTCAACCGCCGTCTTCCCCTCGGTGAGAAGCTGGACTATGAAACCCACATGTCCATCGAGGTGATCGGGAAACTGCGACAAGCCCTCAAGAGCCACCTGCTCTGTTGGGAACTGGAGCTACATATCGATGGCGGCGAAAACGGGCTCAGCCGCCTGCACCTGCCTCGTGTAGTCGGCTGGGCGGAGAGCCTCGCCCCGATCTATCAGTACACCGTGCGAACCAAACCCTTTGCTGTCGGCGCCACTCGCGTCGCTGATCGCTATTCGAAGTGACCGCCTGTCACCTGTTCAGCCCGTTTAAGGCGATGGGCCGCCCTATCCATACACGCCTTTACCCGCCTGCGCTAGCCCGCAGCGCCCCGCGCATTTCACGGAGCGCGCCGTCGATCTGTGTGAAAATCCGTTCCAATTCAAGCTCATCATAGCCAAAGGATTCCGGTTCTACCAGTTCCGGTTCGTGGAATTCGTCCCACTCGATCTCCGGGTAGTGATAGGTGACGGCCAATCGTCCCACAACCCGATAATTGACCTTGAAGAAGAAAGAGAGGTTTTCCAGTTCCGCCTTTTGGGGGTCCCAATCAGAAGCCACCTGAACGCTCAGCCCGTCGCCCAGTTTAGCCTTCAGCAGGGTGACGGCGCCCACATTCAGGTTTGCCGGACAGACCGTCAGGTGTTCACCCATCGCAACGGACGCTTTCTGCAACCTGGTCAACAGGGGCGTCTGAATTTTTTCCCCGTAAAACTGTTGAAACTTCCGGTTGAGATGGCCTGCCTCCTCTAGTTCTCGCTGCTGGCGGCTGTTCTCTGCCACCGGCGCCAGCTCCCAGCGCAGGACGGGCAGCACCAGCGAGTAGCAGACGTTGCATAACCGGACAGGATCGCAGCTCGACTGGACATGATCGATGCGGGGCAGGATGACCCGCACCTCTTCATGAAGCAGGAAGGGCGCCTTGCAACAGGAACAGCGGGACAGTTCCTGCGGGCGCAGGCTCTGGGGATGCATCCCGCGGCGCCCCAACTGAAAACTCAATTCGAGGATGGTCATCGTCTCAAAGTGATGACCCGGGTCGACGACGGGGCTTGCGGCCATGGGGGCTTCCAGGCGTCGCAGGATACCGGCCAAATGACGCGCATAGGCACGGATCTGGTCTGTCTCCAGATCCTTCGAAACAGCCTGGCGCATGACCATCATCTTCTCATCGGCCTTGTTCGTCTCTTCGGCGATCAGCCGCAGGTTTTCGGCGATGTGATCGGGAACCTCCAAGCCGTATTTATACATCATGGAGTGTTGCAAAACAGCCCAGAAGTGCTGGCCCACTGTCCGCACCTGAATCTCGGCGAAGAGGGAGACAGCGCCGTCAGCCGTGTACATATCGTACTCCACGATCAAGTGATGACTGCGGTAACCGCTCGGCTTTGCAGAGCGGACAAAGTCCTTTTCATTGATCAGGCGCAGGTCACGGCGATTTTTGAGGATCGACACCACCCGCGCGATGTCGTCAAGGTGCTGCACGATCACCCGCAAGCCGGCGATGTCCTTAATGTGCTTGCTGATTTCCCCGTTGACGGGCCAACCGTAGCGGCGCGCTTTTTCAATCAGGCTTTTTGCTTTTTTCGTACGGCTCTCGATGAAGAGGATGACGGGCCGGCCGTATTTCGCTTCCAGGGGCGACCGGAGCGATTCAAGCTTGACACGCAGCTCCACCTCCATCTGCCGGTACGTGGCCAGCATATTATCCAATTCGGCAACAGATAGTTCCACCGGCAATATCACCTCTCAGCCCCGGCGGCCGATTTGCTTTCTCCGAACAAAAGGCTGTTGTACCCACTTTTTATTCGCCAATTCTTATCGTCGTTCCTTCATTAACTTCGATTATACCAGTATACAGCATGACCATCGCGCCGATACCCGCTTCCCGTCCCCTTTCGGCTTTTCCTTTTCAGCAGATCCCAGCGCCTCGCCGCCGCAGAAAGGGCGGTCGCCCTCCTTCAACATCGCACCACCGCCTCATCTTCTCTTCATAGTGACGTAGCGCGCGACAAAAAGGTTGCTTCCGTAGTCTGTTTTCTTTACAATTTTTTCATCAAGATCATAGCCGTCCCAGCGTCGGCACAGGCTAACAAGGACGGCTGCTGAGCATGCATGGATGCTCATTCGAGGAACCGTTTGTAGAAGGGACTCTGCGCCATCGAGCCGAACCAACTGTTGGCCCTGAAGCACACCGTCTAGGAAATCGATCCCTAAGCCTTTCTGATCATCTCGGACGCCAAGGAGATCCTCCAACGCGGCTTCAAGTCCCTGCGGCCAACGACATAATTTGGGTGAGTCTCCAAAGATAAGAGCAGTTGGCTATTTTCAGACAACAAAAAAGAGCGGAGCAAGATGGATCTCCTCCGCCCTTAGCAGACTTTTATTCAGACGTACGCAACTACTTGGACAGCACCGGTGTCTGGGACTTTCCCCAGAGGCGGTTCCACCAGCCCTTGACGCCGCGCTTGCTCTGCTCCATCTGCATCTTCTGACGCCACTTCATGATCATCTCTGTCGAACGATCGACGGAGCGGCGCACACCATCGACAGAGGCCTTCACATCATCGAGGCGACGTTCCAGCGTCTGGGCGCTGCTTTGCTGAGCGCTGACCATCTGGCCCACCGTCTCGCTCACTTCTACCATCAGCTTCTTCACCTCGCCCATGGTGGACTGGTTGTCCACAGACAACTTGTGCACGAAGGCCTGGCGCATCTCCGCGTCAGACTGGCTGGCCGCCACCTCCTGGAGCGTGGATCGCATCTCGTCAAAGACGGTATCCACATTGTGCTGCCAGGCATCCAAGCCGGAGCGGAACTCGTCCAGTCCTTGATTCATCCCCTGGCGGATGCGCTCCATCGATGTCCGCAGTTCACCGTTCACACTCTGCTGCAGGTTGATCACCCGGCCCTCGACCTTGCTCAAGTGCTGATGAAAGCCCTTCTTCAGGCCCAAGACATCGGACTGTACCTCCACAATCTGCTGAAGCATCTGTTCCAGCCGATTTTCCAGAAGCCCTTCGGCGCGTTGTTCCTCCCGGGGGAGATCGCGCAACAACCGGATCAGTTCCTGCGTGGATTCCTGAAACTCCCTCCAATCGACAGGTAGGGCCTGCGCCCCTGCCGCCTTGTCCTGTGGCATGCCGTCTACGAAGGACCTCCTCTCGGGGTCAGGGTATGCCCCTTCTCCCGTGATCGCCCCCTCCGGCTTGACCACCGAAGCGGCAACCGCTCCCGCCGTCATCGACGGCGCCGGCACGGCTGCCGCAGCCGCTTTGCCCACCGGGGCCGACTGTTCTCCTTCCAACCCGAGAAGGCTGGACTGGACCCCGCGACGCCGCGCAAATTCCCGCAAAGCTTCCAGCGGGATCAGGTACTTGAACCCTCCCGGGACTTTCTGCTGCCTCGCGGCCAGATCGCCGCGATGGATCGCATCCCGCAGGGTGTACCGTTGCAATCCCGTCACTTTGGCGGCTTGAACAACCGTCAACTCATCGGGCAGATTCATGCTTCCTGTTCCCCTCCTTCTCAACCACCTATTCGACAGAGCTTTTCCATATCCTTCCAATCTTTTCTGTCCCTATCAAAAAAATTCCTCTCCCGGCAACGTTTTTTAAACGGCTCGTCAACCGGTCCCGTTCCCTAACGAGCCGCCTCATAGGCCGTGATGATCTTGCGGAGCACCTCTTCAATATTCCCATAAAAGGCGCGATTGTACAAAGCCTGAACCTTCAATTAGACAACAGGCGATCGCCTATGCTATACTGAAAAAAGTCAAATCGGTCCCCTTCTTTTGATTTTTATGGTAATTGATCATTCTTTCCGCGCATACACATATTTGGTAAAGCAATGAGAAAGGAGGATTGTATCGCTTGGTACTTGCACTCCCCCCCTCGCCGGCGCAACTGGTCCAGGCGCTGTTCAGCGGCCTCTTATTAGGCGTCACACTAGCTTTGCCGCTCGGTCCCATCGCCGTCGAAGTGTTGCGCAATTCTATGCGCTATGGCTTTTGGATGGGCTTGGCCGTCGGGACAGGGGCGATCATCGCCGACGGTTTCTACCTCCTGATCGTCCAATTCGGGCTGGTTCCCTTATTGCAACAACCGATCATCCGCACTGTCTTTGGACTGGCCAGCACGATCATCCTGCTGATCCTCGGTTACTCCCTGTTCCGGCCCGGCAAACAGGTGGCCCGCGCCGCTTCCGGTTCTGTCGACACCGTGTCGGAAGCAACACCTTCCCACAGCAGCAGCCCCATTCCCTTAAGAGCGCTCTTCTCCGGCGCCTCCGGCAGCTGTTCTAAAAAGCAAGCCCTTCTAAACGGCATGATCCTCACCGGCTTAAACCCCTTCACCCTCACCCTCTGGATCGGCGTAGGCACGACCGCCGTCGCCAGTTGGAATTCCACTTCGCCCTTTCTCGGCCTTATATTCATCTTTGGTATTCTCTTCGGGCAGGAAATCTGGTTTGCAGCGATCTCCAAGCTGGCTCGGACCCGCTTTTTCCAATGGCAGATGCACTTCCTTCCGAAAATCCAGAAAGCCTTCGGCCTCCTGATGATCGGCCTGGCCTTAGCCACCTTATATTGGACCTTGACCGGCTGATGATGGCAAGAGAAAACCCCCTGTCGCGGCAATAGGCCGGACAGGGGGCTCTTTTTGCCTCTTACTTGCCCAGTTGGCGCTTCAGCGCCGCCAGTTCGTCATCGACAGCCGATCCCTCGTCCAAGGACGCCAGTTCATCATCCAAGCTGGCGGAAGGACCGCGGGACAGTTCCTTGCTCGCCTCAGCCTTGGCTTCCAAAGATGCCACCTTTTCCTCCATGCGATCGAAGCCGTGCCGCGCCGACCGGTTGTCAAATCCACCCAGCAGGTCGTGGACCTGCTTGGTCGCCTTGGCGGCGTTGGCGCGGGCGACAAGGGTATCCCGGCGTGCTTTCAGCTTATCGAACTCGTTGCGCATATCGGCCAGCTGCCGCTTCAGTTTCTCCGAGGTAGCCGAGTGGGTCTCAAATTGGGCCTTGTACTCATTCATGCGGGTTTCATGGTTTTTCTTGTCTTCCAGCGCCCGACGGGCCAGGTCGTCGCGACCGGCGTTGATCGCTTTGACAGCGTCTTCCTGCCGCTTCTGCACCATCGCCTCCGCTTCCCGGTACTGGGCTTCAAACTTCTTGGTCACGGCGATCTGCTTGGCGATCGCATCGGAAGCATCTCGAATGTCCTCTTCCATGTCCCGGAGATACTGGTCGAGCATCTTCACCGGATCTTCCGCTTTGTCGAGAAGGGCATTGATATTGGACAACGTGAGGTCTTTCAGCCGTTTGAATAAACTCATTCAAGGGAACCTCCCTATATGATGTTGCAATCGTGAATCTGGCAGCATCCCCTGCTGGCTCGGGGCGCCTTAACCGGCGACGATCGATACCTCAAAGGCGTCGATCCAGCGTCCGTCATAATGGAAAAAGCGACCTTCCTGCCACTCGATCCGGTAGATCTGGCGCTCATCCGTCTCGAACTGCCAGTACATGACCAAACCGGTGCGGACCGGCGTCAGGCCGAGGGCGTCCACAATCCCCTCTCCATGATAATCGAGGAAGAAATGCTTCCCATCAAGGATATATTCGGTCTTCACCTCATTCACGTTGTCTGTGCGACCGGCGAAGGGGGTGATGACCACCGCCTTGTCCGGCACAGAGCGTTCCAGCAGCAACCCCTGCCGCTGACGTCCCGACTTCAGCCAGTACATCACCCCACCGGGCAGACTGTGATAGGTCACCTTTCCCTCGATCACCCAATCCTCCAGATCGAGAGAGACGATATCGTTTACATCGAGGTCGAAGAGCGTGCGCTCTCGCAGGACCGGCTTTCCGGCGTTGGTCTCCGATTCAAAGATCCGACGCATGCGATCAAAAAGGCTCACGGCCTCACCTCCGCTACCATCTTCTCATAAAAGAAGACGTCTGAAAACACTCTATGAGAAGGCTGTCCCAACTTGTTCCCCCTGCTTGCGCCGATTATACTAGAAACGCCGCCATGTTACAGGAAAGGATGGGTTACCATGCGAAAAATGTGGAAAACGGGTGTGGCCGCCGTGGCGATGATGGCGCTCTTTACAACCGCCGGATGCTCCAACGAACCAGAACAGAAAAAGGCGCAAGAACCGCCCCAACAGACCCGCCCGGCCAAACCCGACAGCCCCAAGCCGTCCACGGCTGAACGGAACAACAAGTACCAAGCGCCGCCGGCCATGCAGATCGATCCGAAAAAGCAGTACACGGCGACTATACAGACCAATCGGGGCACCTTCGAGATCGCATTGCTGGCCGCTGATGCGCCGAAGACGGTCAACAACTTCGTCTTTCTGGCCCGCGAAGGCTACTACGACGGCATCCGCTTTCACCGGATCATCAAAGACTTCATGATCCAAACGGGCGATCCTCTGGGGAACGGAACCGGCGGGCCCGGATACAAATTCGCCGACGAACTGCCGCCCAAACTCTCCTACGGACCGGGCGTTGTCGCCATGGCCAACGCCGGCCCGAATACGAACGGCAGCCAGTTCTTCATCTGCAACGGAGAAAAAGCGAAAAACCTCAACCAGATGCCCAATTACACCGTCTTCGGCCGGGTCATCGAGGGCATGGAAACGGTGCTCAAGATCTCCGACACGCCGGTGACAGCTGGCTTTGGCGGCGAGAGGAGCGCGCCCACTGAAGAGATCATCATGGAAAAGGTTATCATCGAAGAGAAGTGACCGTCGGGCCGCAAGGGATGACAAACATGGTTTTTCACATAAAAGGGAGAGCTCACCGCATCTGCGGTGGACTCTCCCTTTTTTCGGCAGGGCGCTCGCTTTCCGATGGGCCTGTCTTACAGCAAGGCCCGCTCTTTGCTCTCCCATATCGCCGATCCGATGGGATAAAGAAGCCCATGGAAAAAAGACCTGACTAGGGACATCCCACCCTCTTCGCCGGCATATATGGTGAACAAAGGGGGACTGCCGAATGAAATCGCCCGAACATGGCAAATCATGTGATTCCGCATGCCATCCGGCATTCCGGGAACTCATCGCCGCATTTGCCTCAGAAGAGGAAAGCCTAGCGCGCCTGCTCGAAGCCGAAGCGGCCCGGGCGCAGGCTGCCGCCAAAGACACCCATGTTGGACTCGACCAGTTCATTGAACTGAACCAGAGCATTCACGAGATCCTCTCGGCACTCCTCAAAAGGGAGGTGCTTATGCAGTTGAAGCTTGATCTCTTCCTTCGCTGGAGCGCAAATAGGGACAGCCCGGAGGAACGAACACCCCTTCCCCCGACGTCACAGCCAACGGTCCCCTACGCCCCGGGCCACGTGGTTTCTACAGTTCCCTCGAAAAACAAACCGTCCGATGCCGCTTTCCCCGATCCTTCGTCTTCTGGCGCCTCGCTTTCTGATGCCTCCTTTTCCTATGCCGCATTTCCTTCCGGCCAATTTCCGCCCTCTCTCTTCGCGCAAAGGGTTGATTCTTCCCCACCGATCATTGTGCGCTTTTTCGTCGGAAATTATCGTTCATGGTTGCTGACCAACCGCCTCATGAAGGCGACTGCCTTTTCTCCTCTATTAAGAATCCACCCCAGGCTGTGCTCAACGCTCGAGACAGGGAAACGGCCATTCGTCTGCTGCAGCTCAACCGGCTCCCCTGCCCGGACGTGGTGGAACCGACGCCGGAGACGCTGTTTCCGATCCTGGGGCGCACCTACGGTCATCATCAGGGGGAAGATATCCGGGTTGTCGAGGATTATGCCTCCACCCGGGAACAGCCAAGTGATTATTATGTCCAGTTGCTGAACATCAGCGAAGAATACAGAATTTGCATCATCGGTCTGGAAGCGGTGGCGGCCTTCAAGGCGGCGCCGAAACGCATCCAGAACCTGGAGTATCCGATCCGCACAGCCGCTTTCGGCTGGTCTTATGCGCCGATGACCGCTTCGGAAGAGATGGTCACCCTGGCGGTTCGTTCCATCTACGCCCTGGGGCTGCGCTGGGGGCAGGTCGATCTGGCGCTGAACAAGGAAAACCGGCTCGTGGTGCTCGATGTCAACGCCGGGGAAAGACTCCAGGAGGACTGGATCACCCGCTACCCCGCAGCCGTACAGCGCCTCGCCTTTGATTTCCAACAAGCGCCGCTGCCGGACGACTTCACCTTGGGCTGTGACGTGGAATTCATGCTCCGGCAGACGCAGACCATGCGCATGCTTCCTGCATCCTTCTTTTGGCCCATGGAGGGGCCCATCGGCTGTGACAACCGGAGCCTGGAAAACGCCAACAAGATCTTCCCTCTGGCGGAGATCCGCCCCGACCCCTCGAATGACCCCGACGCCATCATCGCGTCGCTAGAACGGATCATGCAGGTCGGCACCCAGGCCTGCCCCTACCGGAATGTACAGTGGCTGGCCGGGAGCATGCCTTTTGCCGGCTACCAGGTGGGCGGACATATCCACTTTGGCATCTTGCCCACCCTGGAGATGATCCGGGTCCTTGACAACTACCTGAGTCTCCCCCTCCTCTTTGTGGAACATCCCCACCGTGGACGGAGGCGGCACCGAACGAGACACGGTCAGTTGGGCGCCTTCCGCGTCGCCCCCCATGGTTTTCAATACCTGACGACGCCCAGTTGGATCGTCAATCCCGCTACCGCTCGGGCCGTGCTCCATTGGGTCAAGATCATCATCAAAAACTACCGGCTCTGTCTCTCCCGTCCCCTCACCTCACCTGCTCTGCAAGAGGCTTTCTACAAGGCAAAGACGGATCTGCTTTATGACGAGGTGAAAGGGATCCTCGACGAGATCGCCCGCTTTGATGATTTCACCGACCGCCGAAACATCATCCTCCCGCTGTTTGAACAGATCCTCACCCGCCAAACCTGGGACGACAATTCGGACCTGCGCGCCGCCTGGCAGATCGCCATTCCGGACAACTTTTACGCCACACCGGCGCTGGCTTTTCTGAGCGCTCCCCTCCGCTCCCAGCTGGGTGTCGGCAGGGGAGAACTGCTGTCGGTTCGCGCCGGCGCCGCAGTGGCCGAGGCACAGGTAGAGCCGGCGGTTGATCCGGAGAGCATGTATGTGCAGATCTCCCCGGAAACGGCGGAACTGCTGCAGCTGCCCGCGCTGGAAAATCAAAACTTCAGTTTTTTAAGGGACGGCGTTCGGTCAGTCCGGCTCGGCCCCTTCCTCGGCATCCTTGGCCCCCGCACCCAACACGGCGAATTGTTTTTTGGCAGACAGACGAAGATCTACCGGCGGATCATCCGCTTGGCCCGAAACAAAGGGATCTGCGCCTATGTGTTTAACGTGGACAGCATCGTCCCCGGAAAACGCTCTGTCCGCGGCTACGTATCCACCGGCAGTGAGAATGCGCAGTGGATACCCCATGATTTTCCCATGCCGGACGTGATATACGACCGCATGTTCGCCGACGAATACGCCGAAGTGCACCGCGCCAACGCGATGCGCGAACGTTTGCAGTACCACTATAAAATCCCCTTCATCAACCCGCCGTCGCTGTTCAAGATCTCTGGAGATAAATTGGTCACCCACAAGGTGCTGCAACGTTCTCCTGAGATCGCGCCTTTTCTTCCGGAGACGCAGCCCTTGCTCGACGCCAGCCAGGTCCTGGAGATGCTCTTCCGCCATGGCGTCGTCTTCATCAAGCCGGCTGCCGGCTTCAGGGGAAAAGACGTCATTAAACTGCAATTCGAACCCGACAACCGGATCTGCGCACGGGGGCGACAACTGGACGAACGAACGACCTGGGAAGAGACCTTCAACCCCAGCGAGAAAGAACTGGCCGCCTTTATTAAAGAGATCCCGCGCAGCAACAAGGCCATCGTCCAGCAGGGCATCCCGGCTCTGCTTTACAAAGACCGGCCCGTAGAGACGCGCTTTTACTATGTCAAAAACAGCAAAGGCCTCTGGCTGCGGTCCGGCTTGGTCGCCCGGGTCGCCCCCGACAACCTCTTCCCGATGAACGGCAACGTGGAATGGGACCTCCTGGCCAGCCGCATCCTGAAAGCGTCCATGGGCGTCCAACGGCGGGAGGCCTACAAGGAGCGCGCCGACGCCCTCTGCCGGAAGGTGCTCGCCCTTCTGGAGAGCGAGGTGGGCCCCTTCGGAGAACTGGCCATCGACATCATCCCCACCCGGAACGATGCGCCCATTATCGTAGAGATCAACGCCAAGCCGGACAATTTGTTGCATATGATAGGGGCTTTCCGCCGGCGGAATCTTTGCATAATGCGGCTGTTGGGGTATGCCAAACGGTTGGCGGGATTTGGGGAGGAGTAGGGCGAGGCAGAAAAAAGCATCCGCTTCAACCCGGACCTAAGATGGGTTGTGCGGATGCTTTTCCTATCGCTGCGGCCTTCTTTTACGTTTTTATCGCGCGCTAATAAACTCCTGCACCCATGCGCCTTGGTAGTACCCGACGCCGATGGTGTCATAGTTGGGGCTCAGGATATTGGCGCGGTGACCGGAGCTGTTCATCCAGTCGTTCATCACCTGCTGAGCCGAGGTCTGCCCTTTGGCGATGTTCTCGCCGGCATAGCCGTATTGGATGCCGTACTTGTCCATCATGGCAAAGGGGGAACCGTAGGTCGGCGAGGTGTGGCTGAAGTAGTTCTTCTGAATCATGTCGACCGCCTTGTCATAGGCCATCCGGTTCAGGGTGGCGTGGTCAGCGCGAAGCGGCTTGAGACCGGCTTTCGCCCGTTCAGCATTCACCAGTTGGACAACCTGTTCCGCCATGGTCAAGGCAGGCGCCGGTTGAGGCGCCGGCTGGGGCGCCGGTTGAGGCGCCGGCGCTTGGCTGGTTTGGGGAATTTTCAGGACTTGACCGACATAGAGCTGGTTGGCGTCCACACCGGGGTTGGCCTGGATGAGGCTGTTCAAGGAGATGCCCAACTTATTGGCGATCTTCCACATGGTGTCGCCAGAAACGACACGGTACTCACCGGCAGCGGCAACAGGGATCTGCAGCGTCTGACCGGGGTAGATGGTGCCGGAGGTCAGGTTGTTGGCTTTCATCAGGTCAGTCACCGTGACGCCCTGGCTGTTGGCGATGCGCCAGAGGGAGTCGCCGGCCTTGACCGTGTAGGTGTTGGTGTCGCCGGTCTGCCCATAAATCCGTCCCTCAGTGCCGCCGGGGGACGTCGTCAGGGTCGGGGTGGGCGCAGGGGTCGGGGCGGGCGCAGGGGTCGGGGCGGGCGCAGGGGTCGGGGCGGGCGCAGGGGTCGGGGCGGGCGCAGGGGTCGGGGCGGGCGCAGGGGTCGGGGCGGGCGCAGGGGTCGGGGCGGGAGTAGGAGTCGGAGTCGGCGTCGTGGTGGTGTTCGGCATCACGACAGGCTTCTGGGGAGGCAGCACATAGGAGGCAGGGATGACCGGCGGCTTGGCCGTATGGCCGGTGATGGTCTGGCCGGGGGTCCAGGAGCCGGCAGGCAGAACCCGCTGGGCAGAGAAGAAGTTGCTGCCGTACCAGTAACGGAAGTCATTTACGGTGCCGAGGGCCGTAGGCCGCTTGTCCATGGTGTTGATGATCAGCGGTTGGCCGTTGACCATGCCCATGAAGATGGCGACGTGGCTGATATACTTGTTGCCATTGGCGTCAGTGGCGTAGAAGGTGAAAAGGTCGCCGGGAAGGAGGTTTTCCGTCCCTTTGATCGTCCAGTAGCTACCCTCTTTGGCGGCGTAGACGCCTTGAACCTTCGTGCCGACGGAATGGTACTCACGAGAAGTCGTGGTGATGTTGAAGCCGAAATCGCTGTAGACCAGCGAGGTGAAGTTCGAACAGTCAACGATGCCGTAGTCCTTGTACCCCTTATAGAGGTGGCCATAGACTGTGTAACCATGATCCATGTACCAGACGGCCCGTTCGATCAGTTGGTCAGCCAAGCTGCCCTTGATGCTCTGGTATGCTTGACGGTACTGGTTGACCCGGGGAACGTCCGTGTTGGTATAGGTGCTCAGGTACTGGTTGTAGTTGGCAATCGCCTGTTCAGTAGTAAACTTCTGATAGAAGGCGGCCGCCGGGGAGATGGTTCCGGTGAAGAAAATCACGCCGGCCAGCAGGCTGGCGGCAATAGATGCGATCTTCCTTTTCATGTTGCGTCACTCCTTTCGCCGAAAAAATAAAGTCGCTATCGGGATAACGACTTGAAAAGAAAGACGAGTTGGAGTATAACGCACAATATAAAATGATGCAACCCACTTTTATAACTTACATAGAATTGCCGGGTATTTCTACATTTTTGTAACGCAACCTACCGAAGCATAGCCTATTTTTACCAGCAACGCCTCCTGCCCTCTACACAGGGATATCCAGAGAAGGGGTTGCGCAAGACTAAGGCAACCCACAACACATCATGAGGAAAGGGTGACTAGCACGATGGGTCGACTTTCACCAGTCGCCGTTTTCTTTCTCAACTACGTCGCCTTCACCGCTTTCAGCTGGATTTTTCCGATGGACCGTAAATGGCTCGCTTCGCTGGAGAAGCCCTCCTGGTCCCCGCCGGGGATGGTCGTCGGCATGGCCTGGATGGTCATCTTCGCCCTCATCTCCCTCGCCGTGGCGCTTCTCTGGGATAAGGTGGGCCTGCGCCGCATCGGCCTCTCCTGGAAGGCTGTCTTTCTCGCCAGCTGGTTTTTCAACCAGCTCTTCTACATTGGTCAGTCCTTCAGCCGGAACCTCTTCTATTCCTTCCTCGACACGGCGGCCATCGCTGTTACGGCAACCCTGCTGGTCATTGTATCCTGGCCGTACTCCCGCGCGGCGGCGCTGCTTTTCGCGCCCTACGCGCTCTGGTCCACCTTTGCCACAGCCCTCGCCTGGACGATTTACCGCCTGAACCGGTGACAGGAAAAAAGGGGATGAATAAGGCCTTTCATAAAAAAGAACCCCGACTCTTGAGTACAAAAAGAGCCGGGGGTCTGCTTTACCTTTGCGGCAAAGCAACTTAAAGTTGTGCCCACGTCTATGTTACCACAATGTACATTTTTGCACAATCAGTAGTAAAGGAAGACTGCCAAGAATGGTGAGGCTTTTCTCCGATTTTTTTATAAAAGAACAACCCCAGGGAAGCGCCCCTGAGGTCGTTGCCGCTTACGTATGGTGCCGGTGGCCGGACTCGAACCGGCACGGTCTTGCGACCGAGGGATTTTAAGTCCCTTGCGTCTACCAATTCCGCCACACCGGCAGGTCGATAGCCTATGTCTGGAGACGGCACCCGGGACTCGAACCGGGGAATAAAGGCTTTGCAGACCTTTGCCTTACCACTCGACGATGCCGTCATAGACGACTTAGATTTTACCAGCTTCAAGAGCCTTTCGTCAAGAGAGACTAAAGTAGAGGAGGTGATTTGCTTGGTCGACTTCTCCACCGACGCGGGTGATATCGTCTACCCCGACGATATCCGCCGATTGGACCGTTATGTGAACCAGCTCCGCGACGGCGATGAACTGGTGATCTCCGTCGACGCCAATGACGCCCATCAGACCGATTCCATCCTGACCTTCCTTCGTAAAAAGGGGATGAAATTTCACACCGAAGGCTCCCATGACGGAAAAGAGTATTACATCGTCGCCAGACGCAAGGTTCACTGATCCCCTAGCCGCCAACTGAGCAAGCTGGCTGAGAAGGCGTTCCCGGGAATAGAAAGGCCACCCTGCACCGGGGTGGCCTTCTTTGCGCAATCTGGAGCGGGAAACGAGATTCGAACTCGCGACCCTCGCCTTGGCAAGGCGATGCTCTACCGCTGAGCTATTCCCGCAGATGGTGCCTCGGGGCGGAATCGAACCACCGACACGAGGATTTTCAGTCCTCTGCTCTACCGACTGAGCTACCGAGGCAAGATGGCGGAGCAGACGGGATTCGAACCCGCGTTCTCCAGCGTGACAGGCTGGCATGTTAGGCCTCTACACCACTGCTCCGTGCCGACAAGGAAGATTCTATCGTAAATCTCCCTTGTCGTCAATACTTTTTCGTCTGGAATTTTGTCCTACTCTTTAATCAGGTCCTGCACAAACTTGGGCAGGCAAAAGGCGGCTTTGTGCAGCGCCGGTGTGTAGTAGCGCGTCTCCATTTCGGGGATGGCGCTCACATCGACGGCCTCCGGGTCATACTGCTTAGAGCCCATGGTGAAGCTCCACAGGCCGGAAGGATAGGTCGGGATGGAGGCCAGGTACAGCTTGGTGACGGGGAAGATGGAACGGATGTCCTTGAAAACGCGGCTGATCAGGTCGGCGTTGACGAAGGGAGACTCTGTCTGGGCGACCATGATGCCATCGGGCTTGAGGGCGCGATAAACGGCCTGGTAGAACTCGGCGGCGAACAGTCCTTCAGCGGGACCGACCGGTTCGGTGGAGTCGACCATGATCACGTCGTACTCGTTCTCGTTCTCCCGGATATGTTTCACGCCGTCAGCGACGAGCACCTCAACCTTCGGATGACCGAAGAGAGCCGAGGCGATCTCGGGCAGATACTCTTTCGATGTCTCGATGACGCGGCTGTCGATCTCACAGAGCACGGCTTTTTCCACCTTGGCGTGTTTGACACACTCGCGGATAGCGCCGCCATCGCCGCCGCCGATGATCATCACTTTTTTCGGATTGGGATGGGTGTTCAAGGCCACATGGCTGATCATCTCATGATAGACGAATTCGTCCTTGATGGTCGTCATGACCATGTTGTCGAGGACCAGCATGCGCCCCCACTGGACCGTGTCGATCAGGGCCAATTCCTGAAAGGGCGTCGTCTCCGTGTGGAGGGTCCGGGTGATCTTGCTGCTGTAGCGAAGGTTGGGCGTCTGCTCTTCTGTATACCAAAAACCGGAGGACATGTGGTCATTGCCCCTTTCCAATCGATTCGCATTACCTTTGAGAAATGTTCTCCTGCGCAAAAGAAAGAAATCACCTGCCACATGCAGGCAGGTGAGGAAGCGGACAGATTAGTACCAGAGGGGAGCGGCAGCGAAGGCGCAGCCGATCGTCTCCACTGTGTGGTCAACAGCTTGGACCTTGATCTCCTTCAGTTCCATGCCCCGCACCTCAAAGGCTTCCTGGACCATGCGGGTGATGCGGGCTTCCGCCTCTTCTTTGGTGAACTTGCCCGTCAGTTCCATGATGACGCCAAAGCTGTCCGGCGATACGCCGACAGCGATGGCCGCCGCGATGGTCTCGCCGGGGATGTCGGATACGATGGAGCCGTACGCGGTCGGCACAAGCGCGCCGTAAGGGATCTTCATGTCGGGCGCATACTCGCACTCGGGAGGCAGGATACTGCTGACCCGAACCAGGTTGACATTGCCGATCCCGGCTTTTAACAAGGCGTTATCGAAGGCCGTCAGTTTGCTTTTCCCTTCCGCAGCAGCCGCTGTAATGAAAAACTTCTTCGGCACGGGCAGCATAAGCATACCTCCAATGATTCGTTTTTAATGTGGTCGCAAACCCCGTTTATTATACCAGACGGGCAGAAAAAATAAACAATAATTTTGCATCAAAATTGAAAGCAAGGGAAGCGCGCGCCTCCCTTGCCCAGGAACGGTTTTGATGCCTAAATTTTACCTTGCCGGCAGGCTATTTGATCACCTCGTTGTAGGAGAGGCCGCGCGTATGCAGGGTGTGGCTCCATTCCCGCTTGTTGCGATGCCAGAAACCGAGGAAGACGATGGGCACCCAGCTGTAGACAAAGACGGGGTAGAGGAGGACCCACTTCCAGGCGCGCCGGTCGACCTTGTCCAACATGAGCGCGACAAGGGGCAAGGCGAACTGAATGTAGGAAAGGAACATCCAGACCTGCTGGTGGATGGTCGAACTGAACAGCTGGGTGAAGCTGAGGCTGATCGGTTCGATGACGCTGAGGATCATGAACAGGCAGACCAGCACGACCAGCGCCGGCTGAAAGAGATGCAATGCGCCGTCGAGCATGGAGAAATTGCCTGTCGTAAGACCGCGCCAGAACAGTTTGGGGAAATAGCGGAAGAAGATATCGACGTGACCCTGAGCCCAGCGTTTGCGCTGCCGCCAGGACTGCATAAAGGTCAGCGGCTTCTCGTCGTAGATGACGGCCTCATGGCTCCAGGAGGTCTTGATGCCGTTCAGCAACGCCTTCATGGAGAACTCCATATCCTCAACCAGCGAGGTAGCACCCCAGCCGTATTCACGGAGCAGGTTGGTCGAGATGCACATCCCCGTGCCGCCGAGCAGGTTGGAAAGACCCAGGTTGTACCGAGCCAGCTGGAGCAACCGGTTCGTATGCCAGAAGGCGATGGAGAAGGTAGCCGTCACCCAGGTATCAAAGGGGTTTTTCGAGTCGATATAACACTGGACGATCTGATGGCCCTCCACCATTTTTCTGTTCATTTCCATCAGAAAATTAGGCTTGACCAGGTTGTCGGCATCGAAGATGCAGATGGCGTCAAAGGAGCGCTCCATGCGGAAGATCTTCTCAAACATCCACTCCAGGGCGTAGCCCTTGCCCCGCTGCTGGCGGTTGAAGCGCTCATAGACCTGGGCGCCGGCGTCCCGTGCGATGGCCGCCGTCCGGTCGGTGCAATTGTCGGCGACGATAAAAACCTCGTAGAGTTCTTTGGGGTAGTCGAGGTTCTTCAAGTTCTCCACCAGGGGACCGATGACGAATTCCTCATTGTGGGCGGCCACGACGAGGGCAAAGGTCTTCTCCGGCGGCGCCGGCGGTCCTTCCTTCTTCCTCCAGAAGCCGAAGACGGACAAGGTCATGTAGTAGACGGTGCAAAAAACGATCAGCAGCTGTAACGGAACCATAATAAAGTCGTACTTCTGGGCAAACAGAGTCTCCCATAACATCAAAGGGCAACTCTCTCCTTTCTCTGCCCTCACAGAGGGAAGAGGGTCTCTTGCTACAGATTGTGGAAAAACCATCGACCATCCAAAGGCAATTGTACCGAAAACTAGACCTAACCGTCAATGATCGTTATGTAGAGGCGATAAAACCGTTCCGACAGCATCCCTCCCCCGTCCCGGCAAATGCCCTTTTCCGACTTAGGGGCTTACCTGCGCCCTTTCTGGCTTTCGACCGTAGACAGACGCCTTCGGGCAGATATAGAAGGCCCCCTTGGAGTCCAGGGAAGCGAAGAAAACCTGTTCGACGGCAGCGAAGCCATGTTTTTGCAGCTCTGTCATCAACCACTTTTCATCCAAATGAATGGAGCGCAGGTTGCGGTAGTCCACCTTCCCGTCGAGGATCAGCGGTGTAGGCAAGCCCTCGTAGGACGTGGGAATCTGCAGGTCCTCGGCGGTGACGGGACGTCTCTGTGATTTGGGGAGAACGCTGAGCTTCCCCGATGTTTCCAAGATGGCAAACTCTACATCGTTGATGTTAAACACGTCTTTTTCCCGCAGTTGGGCGAGCAGATCATTCAGGTTGTAACGGGTCCGCCGCATCTCCCCCTCCAAGAGGCGCCCATTCTCGATGATCACCGTCGGCGACCCGTTCAGCCAGTCGCGGGTGACGGGCGATTTCATGGAAAGATAGGAAAAACCAACTTCGGCAAGCACCAGCACACCGATTGGAATCAGTCCGTGATGAAGCGGTATGGAAGGGTCTTCCATCGGAATGGCGGCCAATTCAGCGATCATGATGGCGACCACCAGATCGACAGGCGACAGCTTCCCGATCTCCCGCTTGCCCATGATCCGCATGATAACCAACACGGAAAAATAAATGATGAGGGCTCTTGCGATGATGACCCACACTTCTTGCAGTTCCATAGGCGCACCCCCGTCCATTCAAACCCCTACTATTATGACCTTGTAGGATGCGAATATGAACGGCGAAGCGCGCCAACACAGGCAACGATTGCCCCTTTCAGGTAACCCTCGCCAGAAAGGCGAAAACGCCCTAATCGTAGAGCTGATGATACATCGCGTAATCGTGAAGGACGCCCTTCACATAGGCTCGCGTCTCCGGGAAGGGGATCGATTCCAGGGTCTGTTCTTTGCCTGTCCACTTTTGTTCCCGAAGCCACTGGCGCACGTTCCCCCTGCCGCCGTTGTAGGCGGCAATGGTCAAGGGAATGTTTCCATAAAACTCCTGCTTAAGATTAGCCAAGTACCAGCAGCCCATGCGGATGTTCGTTTCTGGATCATGCAGCATCTCCGGCGAATAACCGCGCAGCGGGATCTGTCCGGCGATCCACTCGGCCGTCTGGGGCATCAGCTGCATCAGACCCCTGGCACCCCGCTCGCTCTCGGCCCAGGGCAGAAATTTGCTCTCCCGGCGGATGATCGCCGTCACCAGATAGGGATCCACCTGGTATTCGGAAGCGTATTTCATGATCAGGGTCTTATGGGGAACAGGATAGAAAATTTTCTGCACCCAAGGGCTGTACCAGAGGAGGTTGCCTACGACGGCCAGGAAGAGGACGGCAAGAGCCAAGCGGGGGATGGACAGCACCCTGATCGGTTCAGTCCGCTTCACGAGCGGCCTCCTTCCACAGCCCTTCAACCTGTGTCAACATGTCCGGCAGGGGTTGGCCCGCGTCGATGATCCGGTCGGCCCGCTTGATTTTTTGATCGAGGGGCATCTGGGCGGACATGCGCGCCCTTGCCGCGGCCTCATCGAGGTTGTCCCGCTCCATGACGCGGCGGACCTGGGTCGCCTCATCGACGACAACCACCCAGATCTCGTCGGCCATCGTCTCCATGCCGGCCTCAAACAACAGGGGCACATCGAGGACGGCCACCTTTGCCCCTTGCCGAGCCAGTTGTGCCAGTTCTTGTTGAAACCGCTCGATCACCCGGGGATGAACGATCCTGTTTAAGCGCGCGCGCGCTGCCGGGTCGGCAAAGACGATTCGCCCCAGGGCGGCCCGGTCAAGGGCGCCGTCAGGACGGAAAACAGCGGGACCGAAGGCGTTCTGAATATCCCGCCAGGCCGGTTCTCCCGGCTCGACAACCGCACGGGCCACCACGTCGGCATCGATGACAGCGGCACCGAACCTGCGCAGACAGGCAGCCACCGTCGTCTTCCCGGTGGCAATACCCCCGGTCAAACCGATCACTTTCACGAGACTGCCTCCCTTTCCATGTTTATGCATTGGGCCTATGGTTTAGACGGAAAAGCCTCTCCTTCTCTCCCGGTTTTTTCCCTTCGGCCGAGACACAACGTTGTCAAGAAAGGATCTTGGCAAAACCGAGCCCCATCAGCACCAATCCCGCGCCATAGGCAAGCCAGGTTCCACCGGCCCAGCGAGCCTGCATCCGGCCGAAGTAGAGGCCGGAACAGACGAAGACAAGTTGGGTCAGGGCGACCACCGGCGGCGCATAGAGCGGCAGCGCGCCCACCATGGAAGCACCAAAACCGGCGGCGATGGCATCCATGTTCAGTGCCAAGCCCAGGAGCAGGGCCTCCTGCGGTCCCAATTCGCCCGATTGATCCAGGTCCGCTTGAGTCGGTTCGCGCAGGATCTGGATGACCAATCCGAAGGGCCGCAGGGTGATGGACAGCACCTCTTCCGCTTTCACCTCCAGCCTTTCACCGGCTGCCATTTCGATTGCCGGCGCCGTGGCGGCGGCCTCCGCTCCCGCTCCCAGGATTTCTTGTGAACGATCGTCTCTGGCGACATTGAACAGTTGAAACAGGCCTAACAGGATCAGGATGCCGCCGCCCAGCCTGCCGGCCCACTCGCCGGGGATCAGCACCGTCAACCCCCGACCGGCGAGAAGGGCGAGCGCCATGGCCAGGGCGGAACAGAGGCAAATCACGAACAAGGAGCCTAAGGGAACGCGGATGCGCTTGATCCCGTAAGCGACACCGGCCCCGAATCCGTCCAAACTCAAGGCGATCGCCAACCCCAACAATGACCATGCTGCCAAGATGGGTCCCTCCCAGGTTGCACTTTTCCCGATATACTATGCGGTCCCGGGAAAAGGTCCACTGCAAGGGAGTGAAGGACTGAAGCCGGGTTCCACTGGCTCAACCGGGTTCCGGCGACAGTTCCCCTGGCGAAACTACATCGATTCGACGACGGCCTCCCATTGGGAATAGGCATCATCCAGTTCCCGGCGGACCTGTTCGTAGGCCTCCTGGGTGCGGCGAGCCTGCTCTCCGTCTCGGTACGTGCTTTCGTCCGCCAAGGCTTCCGTCAGGGCCTTTAGCCGTTCCTCCAGGCTGGCGATGCGGGATTCGGCCTCCTTTAAGGCCTGTTCCCGTTTCCAGGGATTGGTGAGCTTCGCCCCTTTGGATCTGGCGGTCCCACCGGAAGCGCCGTCAGACAGGCTTGCTGCAGCGCCGCTGACCTTTGTGGCTGACCCAGCGCCGCTTCCGGTCCTGTGTTCATCGCTCCGGCCCTGGGACGCCGCGCGCTGGGCCGCTTCTTTTATCGCCCCCTCCTGTTCGGCTTTCTTAGCCCGGTAGTCGGAATAGTTGCCCAGATACTGGGTAAACCGCCCGTCGGCCAATTCCAGCACCCGGTCGGCCAGTCGATCCAGGAAAAAACGGTCGTGGGAGATGACGAGGAGGGTGCCCGGAAAATCAGCCAACGCCTCTTCGAGGGCTTCTTTGGCGCCGATATCCAGGTTGTTCGTCGGTTCGTCGAGCAGGAGGAGGTTGGCGCCTGTCAAAAACAACTGGGCCAGGACGAGGCGGCTCTTTTCACCGCCGCTCAACACCCCGACCTTCTTGAACACATCGTCCCCCCGGAACAAGAAGCGCCCCAAGAGGGTGCGTGCTTGTTCTTCCGTCATGGGCCGCATGCTCCGGATCGCTTCCAGGAGCGTGTCATTGCCGTTGAGGTGTTCCTGCTCCTGGGCATAGTAAGCCGGCTTGACGCGGAGGCCGAAGAGGACATCGCCGCCGGCTGGCGGCAGTTCGCCGAGAAGGATGCGAAAAAGGGAGGTCTTCCCGGCGCCGTTTTTACCGAGGATGGCGATGCACTCGCCCCGCTTGACTGTCAGGTCAAGGCCGGAAAAAAGCGGCCTCCCCGGGTAGGCGGCGGCCAAATCGCGAAGGACCAAGACCTGCTCGGCGCTGGACGTCTGGGGCACAAACTTGAGATCTTGCAGGCTCCTGCTCTCGACCGGCCGGGCGATCCGCGCCCGCCGGGCGAGCAGCGTCTCCCGTCCCCTCGCCTGCTTGGCGTTGACGCCGGCCTTGTTGCGCCGGATATATTCCTCCATGCGGGCGATCTCCCTTTGGTCCTTCGCGTAAGCCCGTCTTTGCGCCAGCAGCGCCTCTTCGCAAAGTTGCAAGAAGCGGGAGTAGTTCCCGGGGTACACATCAAGGCTGCCCCGCTCCAGGTGGAAGATACGGCTACAGATCTTGTCGAGAAAGTACCGATCATGGGAGATGACCAGAACAGCGCCTCGATAGTCGCGCAGGTAGTCTTCGAGCCACTCGGTGGCGGCAATGTCGAGGTGGTTCGTCGGCTCATCGAGCATGAGCAGGTCATAGGGGCGCAGGAGCAGGCGGGCTAGGGCGAGCCGCGTCTTCTGACCGCCGCTGAGCACCTCCGCCGGCAGGGAAAAGTCGTCCTCGCTGAAGCCAAGGCCGCGGAGGACGGAGCGGACCTTCGCCTCGGCGCCGTAACCGCCCCCCTCTTCGTAGCGGTGGACGAGATCGGCGTACTCGGCCATGACCTTTTCCAGCGCCCCCTCGTCGGCCAGGGTCTCAGGACGTTCCATCTCCTGTTCAAGGTGGCTGATCTCGGCGCGCATGGCCAGGATGTCCGCCAGTTCCTCCAGGGCTGCCGCAAAGACCGTCTGCCCCGCCGGCGGGGTGCGCACCTGCTGCAGGTAGCCGACACGGACGCCCTGGGTCCAACTGAGACTGCCTTCCGAGGGCTCCTCCGAACCGGTGAGCACGCGAAAGAGGCTCGTCTTCCCCGCCCCGTTGGGTCCGACGAGACCCACCTTGTCCCCCTCATGGATGATGAAGGTGACATGCTCGAAGATGCGACGGGCCCCGTAATTGAGGGCCAAGTTTTTGCCTTGTAGGATGATCCGGTTGCTCATTCTTTCCATTTTTCCTTTTATTTTTTGGCGCTTATTTTTGACAGCGCGGGCAAAAATGGGTGCTCCGCCCGGCACGCTTTTCCCGAAGGATCTCGCCGCCGCAACGGCGGCAGGGGTTGCCTCCCCGTCCGTAGACCCACAGCTTTTCCTGAAACTCGCCCTTGCGCCCTTCGCCGTCGACATAATCGCGGAAGGATGTTCCCTTGGCGTCGATGCCCTCCTGAAGGACAGTCCGGATGCAGTCATAGAGCCGGCGGCTTTCCTCATCGTCAAGGGAGTCGGCCGTCCGGTCGGGGTGGAGCCTGGCCCGGGCGAGAGCCTCATCGGCATAGATGTTCCCCAGCCCCGCCAGGAAGGACTGATCGAGCAACAGCGGTTTCAGTTTGGTCTTCCGCTTGACTAGGGCGTTGCGGAAATCGACGAAGGAGAAGTCCTGTCCCAGCGGTTCGGGGCCGAGACGGCCCTTCCCCGGTTGCCGCAAGGCCGCTTCCCTCGTCATCAGCGTCAGCGTGCCGAACTGGCGCACATCGGTGTAGCGAAGCAGGCTGCCGTCATCGAGAAAGAAGACAGCGTGGGTGTGGGCCGCTTCCGGTTCTTCCCGTTCCTCAGGCCGAAGATGGATGAGCCGACCGGTCATGCGCAAATGAATGACAAGGGTCTCATCGCCGTCGAGGTGAAGCAACAGGTACTTTCCCCGCCGCCCCAGTTCGATGATCCGCCGCCCCCGAAGGGCGTCGGTGAAAAGGGTGCCCGGCAAGGCGAAGGCAATCTTCGGCAGGCGCAGCTCGACCTTTTCGATGGTCAGCCCGGTGATGCGGCCGGCCAGGCTGCGGCGAACAGTTTCCACTTCCGGCAGTTCGGGCATGATCGTCCTCCGTTTATAGATAAGGTTTCATCTCATACCAGTTCGGTCCCGTCTTCACGTCAACGGTGAGCGGCACGTCAAGGCGGATCGTCTGTTCCATCGTCTCGCGGATCAGCGCGGCGGCCTCGGAGAGTTCCTCCTTAGGCGCCTCAAAGATCAGTTCGTCATGGACCTGCAAGAGCATGCGGGTCTTGAGTCCCTTGGCTGCAAGCAGGCCGGGGATGCGCACCATGGCCGCCTTGATGATGTCAGCGGCAGTCCCCTGGATGGGCGTGTTCATGGCCGCCCGCTCGCCGAAGTTCTGGCGGATCTTGTTCTTGACGAAGAGGTCCGGCAGCCGGCGCCGGCGTCCCAGCAGGGTCGTCACATAACCCTGGCGGCGCGCCTCGGCGATGATCTCGTCGATATAGCCCTTGACGCCGCTGTAACGGTCAAAGTAGCCGTCGATGTACTGGCGCGCTTCGGCACGAAGCACCCCCAGATCGCGGCTGAGACCGAAGTCGCTGATGCCGTAAACGATGCCGAAGTTGACGGCCTTGGCGCGACGGCGCATCTCGCTGGTCACATTCTCCATGGGCACGCCGAAGACCTCGCTGGCTGTGCGGGTATGGATGTCCTGGTTCTTGGCAAAGGCGTCCTTGAAGGAGGGATCGCCGGAGAGGTGGGCTAAGATGCGCAGTTCGATCTGGGAGTAATCGGCGGCCAGCAGGGTCCAGTCATCGCCGGGGGCCGTAAAGGCCTTGCGGATGCGGCGCCCCTGTTCGAGCCGGACCGGTATGTTCTGCAGGTTCGGTTCTGTCGACGAGAGACGCCCCGTCGCCGTCACCGCCTGATTAAAGCTGGTGTGGATGCGGCCGTCTTCGCCATCGATCAGAGGCAGCAGGCCCTCCACATAGGTCGACTTGAGCTTCATCAACTGGCGGTATTCGAGCACCTTAGGCACGATGGGGTGCCGGTCGGCCAGCTCTTCGAGAACCTCCACGTCGGTGGAATAGCCGGTCTTCGTTCTTTTGATCACCGGCAAGCCGAGCTTTTCAAAGAGGATCTTGCCAAACTGCTGCGTCGAGTTGATGTTAAAGCTCTCTCCGGCGAGATCGTAAATGTCAGCCTGGAGACGGCGGATGTCGGCGCCCAGTTCACCGGCCATCTCCTGAAGGACGGCAGGATTGACCTTGATGCCGGTCCACTCCATGGCGCCCAGGATCGGCGCCAGCGGCAGTTCCACATCCCGGTAGAGGGCACACAACCCCTCTTCGCCGAGGCGCGCCTCCATGACCGGGGTCATGTGAAAGAGCGCTGCGGCGGCGCGAGCCCCTTCCTCCGGCGGAAGAACGCTCCGTCCGGCCTCGGTATCAACCTTCCACCCGATCCAGTCATGGGCCGACCGAGCCAGGCTGTAGCGGTTGGCGAGCGGGTCGAGCAGGTAGGCGCCGAGCAGCCCGTCGCCATCTATGCCTTCGATGACTGTATCCTCCCGGCGGGCCAGCAACCAGAGCGACTTGGCGTCGAAAAAGAGCTTGCGGTGGTCCTTCGATGCCCAAAAGGGCTTTGTGGCGGCGAAAAACGCGCCAGGCCGGTCGATGACCCAGAGGCGCAGCAGGGCGTCCCTGCCTGCGGCGAGGACGATTTGCTTCAATTTGCCGGTCCGCGGCGAACCCTCCCAGGCGGCCAGCACCGCCGTCCGGCAACCGGGCTCAGCGCCGATTTGCATCAGCTCCGTCAGCATTGCGCCGATGGCGTTTCCATCTTCGACGGCGGTGTATTCCACTGTGAGGGGCGCTTCGACGTCGATGCGAACCGCCTGATCAGGTCTGACCGCCTGCCCATCGCCCGGTTTGTCACCCTCTGCGGCAGAGCACCGGACGCCACCACCGGCAGTTCCGTCAGCGCCCATCGGATCGACGGCGCTGACGGCTTGCTCATCTTGTCGGGCAAAGAGGCTGCCGCCTTCGGCCTCGTCATCGCCTTCATCACCGGGGAGATGGCGCAGGAGACTCCGAAACTCCAATTTCTTATAGAGCCGACGCAATGCCGGGAAGTCAGGCGAGGCTGCACGGCAGGCCTCCCAGTCCGGTTCGAGGGGGATATTGCACTGGATCGTCGCCAGTTCTCTCGAAAGGAAAGCCTGTTCGCGGTGGGTCGCCAGCTTCTCCTTCAGTTTCCCTTTCACCTCATCGAGCCGCTCGTAGAGGCTGTCCATGTCGCCAAACTGCTCCAGCAGTTTAAAAGCCCTCTTCTCCCCCACCCCCGGCACGCCGGGGATATTGTCCGAAGGGTCCCCCATGAGCCCTTTCCAATCGACGACCTGCCGGGGGGTCAAACCGATCTTCGCTTTCAGCGCTTCCTCATCATAGCGTTCGAGCTCGCTGATCCCCTTACGGGTGAAGAGCACCTCCACGCCGGGCGAGATCAACTGCCAGGCGTCGCGGTCGCCGGTGACGATCAGGCTGTCGATGCCCTGTTTCTTGGCCAGGCAGACGAGTGCCCCGATGAGGTCGTCCGCCTCATAGCCCTCCTCTTCAAAAAGCGGGATGCGCCAGGCGGCGAGGACCTCTTTGAGCAGGCCGAACTGGGGGCGCAGTTCCTCCGGCGTCGCCCCCCGCTGGGCCTTGTAGGCTTCATATCGCTGCGTCCGATGCGTGATGCGGCTTTTGTCCAGGCAGACGGCAAGAAAATCCGGCTGATACTCCCGGCGCAGCCGTTCCAGCATTGTCAAAAATCCGTAAACGGCGTTGGTGTGAACGCCTTGAGACGTGGACATAAGAGGCAGCGCGTAAAAAGCCCGATGAAGCAGGCTGCTGCCGTCGATCACCATGAAAACAGCATTGCGCACGTTCAGTGCTCCTTTAATCACATTCTGCGTCCATGACCATTCCGGATCCGCGCCCCCGTCTAGGCACACGACCGTTCTGGGTCCATTCGGTTCATGAAAACATCGTCACAATCAGTTCCCAAGATTGTTCTCGCTCTTCGCCAGCAAACCCTGCTTATTTTCTATCCCTTTCGGCGTCGATTCGGCCATCCAGTTCCCGCCAAGGCAGGGCCGCAGCGCGGATGGAAGGCTCGCCCTCTTCATTTCCATGGTAATAGACGATGACCAGGTCATCGTCGACGAGGCCGAGATCGGTGTAGCCCCCGTCATAAGGGTTGCCTTCGTAATAGTCGATGGTGAGACTCAGCGCCAGCTCGTCCGGACAGTCGCCGTCGACGCTGAAACCGTCAGCATGATCAGTCTCCCTGCCGAGACTCTCACCGGAACGCAGGAAGCGAAGCGCAACGGCGCTCTTCTCCTTTGACAACAGCTCTCGGTAGGTCAGCGCGATTCCACCCGGCAAGGTGACTGCCATGGGCGCATGGGCTCGCGATAGGATCCGGCAGGGCGTCGACCAGCGCTGGAGATCCTCCGATTCAGCCAGCCAGATGCCGAAGGGCGAGCTGTCTTGGCGACTGAACATCCGGTAGCGATTGCCGTCAAAGACGACAGTGCTCTCATTCAGGATGGCGCCGTCGATGCCGCTAGGCAAATAAGCTAGAAGGTCCCAATGTTCGAAATCGTCGGTCACGATGACGAGGGGACGGGTAAACTCCTCCCCTTTCAGAATCCCATAGGCGGGAAAGATAAAACCTGCCGGGCTCTTGACGGCCTTTCCGTAAAACACAATCCACTCGACGCCTTTTAATTCGACAGCGCGACGCTTGGAGAAACGAGGCTCGTCAGCGACAGAGATGAAGGCCGAACAGATCCTGCCCCGCATGTAGATGCGGGTGCAGAGGGTAAACAGGTCTTCGTCGAGCCGGGAGACAATAGCATCGATCTCGTTCTCACTGCGGAAGACAACCTCCTCTTCCCCGGCATCAAGAAAGCCCTCCTCGGTTTCATGATGCATCCGTTCCAAGAATTCGCCCTTGTCCAGTTGCAGACAGCGCACCGTCCCATCGACGCCATGGCACTGACGGGCGCTCGTCACCCCCTGGCGGTAGAAGATATAGATCCTGTCCCGGTATTCCGTAAAAGTCGGAAAAGCGGAATAGATATTCCGCTGCCTCGGCACCAGCGTTCTCCGCTCGATCATCTCGATCCCTCCACTGCCCGCCCTGTTCGGTTGCGCATCATCTATGGGTGATTATACCATTCCTTTCTTCATGACATTTTATCACTTCCGTTCCGTCGAAAGGCAAAAAAGCACCTGGTCCCGCGATGTTTTCGCAGACCAGGCTTCCCGTCGCTTAACACGGACATTCTGTAGAAGAGGACGACCCTTGACAGAAACTGTTACCGCCCGCCCAAATTGGCGGAAAACAGTTTACCGACAAGATCGGCAATTCACAGGAACGAAAAAAGCAGGAAACAACAACTAGATCAGCAGCAACAATGCAAAACTAGACCAGAACCCGCTTGCCCGCAGGCGGCAGATACCCGCAGGGCGGATCGACGATTTCCACCCGGCAGGCACAGACCTTCAGTTCCGGGATTTTGGCCACAGGGTCGACGGCGCTGTTCGTCAGGACGTTGACGGCTGCCTCAGAAAAGTGGAAGGAAGTGAAGACCGTTCCCGCCATGATGCCTTCTGTCAGCCGTACAGGGATGGAGATGGCACCCCGACGGGTGGAGAGGCGGACCCAGTCTCCGTCCGTCAGTCCGAGATGGGCCGCGTCATCGGGATGCATCTCCAGGTGTTCCTCCGGATAAATCGCCGCCAATTCGGTCCGGCGGCTCATCGTTCCCGTGTGGTAATGGAAGAGGCGGCGTCCGGTCGATAGCACAAGGGGGTACGTTTCATCAGGCGCTTCCGCCGGAGGCAGGTAGTGGACGGCGTGGAAGCGGCCCTTTCCTCGGGTGAAGCGCTCCTCATGCAGGCGAGGCGTCCCGGGGTGATCGCTTGCCGGACAGGGCCAGCAGAGCCCGCCTTCCCTGTCGAGACGGTCGTGGCTGATCCCGCCGTAGGCGGGCGTAAGGCGGGCGATCTCCGCCATCACCGCCGCCGGATCATTCACGTCAAAAGGTCGACCGAGCGCGGCTGCGAGATCGGCCACGATCCGCCAGTCAGGCCGCGACTGGCCGACGGGTTCGATGGCCTGCCGCACCCGCTGCACCCGCCGTTCCGTGTTGGTGAAGGTCCCTTCCTTTTCAGCAAAGGAACAGGCCGGCAGCACCACATCGGCCAGTTGAGCCGTCTCACTCAAAAAGATGTCGACGGCGACGAGGAAATCGAGCCGTCGCAGCGCTTCCACAACGCGGGCGCTGTCCGGATCGGAGAGGACCGGGTTCTCTCCGACGATCAGCATCGCCTTGAGTTCCCCTGCACGGGCGGCTTCGAGCATCTCACCGACGGTGAGGCCCGGCTTGGCCGGCAATTCGACGGCGTCGAGTCCCCAAGCGGCGGCGAACTTGGCCCGGACAGCCGCATCTCCGACAGGCTGATAGCCGGGGAAGACATTGGGCAGCGCGCCCATGTCACAAGCGCCCTGCACGTTGTTTTGACCGCGCAGGGGGTTGACGCCGCTTCCCTCTTTGCCGATGTGACCCGTCAAAAGGGCCAGGTTGGCGATAGCCATCACATTGTGCGTGCCCGTGCGCTTTTGAGTGATTCCCATGGTGTAGAAGATGGAGGCCCGCTCGGCCCTCGCATATCGGCGGGCCGTCTCCCTGATGACCGCCGGCGCGATCCCGGTGAGCGGCGCGGCCCATTCGGGCGAACAGTCGGCGACAGCCGCTTTGAACTCCTCGAAACCTTCGGTCCGTTCTTCGATAAAACGATCGTCCTGAAGCCCTTCGGCGATGATCACATGGGCCATGGCGTTGAGCAGCGCCAGGTCTCCACCGGGGCGGATGGCCAGGTGCTCCGTCGCTGCCGCCGCCAGTTCCGTCCTGCGCGGATCGATGACGACGCAGGGCGTCCCCCGGCCGATGGCCTGCAGCAATTTCTGGGCCAGGACAGGGTGGGACTCGGTCGTGTTAGACCCGATGACGAGCAAGAAGTCGCTTTTGGCGATATCAGCGATGGGATTGGTCATCGCCCCGGAGCCGAAGGCGGCGGCCAGACCGGCCACTGTCGAGGCGTGGCAGAGGCGGGCGCAGTGGTCAATGTTGTTGGTGCCCAGCACCCCCCGGGCAAAACGGTTGATCAGGTAGTTCTCCTCATTCGTCACCTTAGCGGAAGCCAACACGCCGAAGGCGTCGCCGCCCCATTCGCTCAGGATCGCTCGGAACCGCTCCGCCACAAAGGAGAGCGCTTCCTCCCAAGAGGTTTCGACAAAGCGGCCCTCCTTTTTCACCAGGGGGCGGCGGAGACGTTCGGGATGATGGATAAAGGAAAGGCCAAAACGGCCTTTGACACAGAGGTGGCGGCCGTTGACCGGCGCATCGGCGGCTGAGGCGACGCCGATGACCTCCTCCCGCTCCGGTTCGCCGGCGACAGGCCGCCGAACCACCTCTAGGTCGAAGTTGCAACCGGTGCCGCAGTACGGGCAGGTGGTCCGCACCTTGCGGCGCCCATCCCAGGGTCGGCCCTTTCCGGCCTTCATTTTTTCAGTGAGCGCGCCTGTGGGGCAGAGGGCGACGCAGGATCCGCAAAACACACAGTCCGAGTCGCCGAGCGCCTTCTCAAAGGCCGGCGCCACCGTCGTTGCGAAACCGCGATGCGCGTAATCCAGGACATGGCGGCCCTGGACCTCAGCGCAGACGCGCACACACTTGCCGCAGAGGACACACTTGTTCATATCCCGCCGGATGAAGGGGTTCGAATCATCGACGGGATCGCGGCGGCGCTCACCGTCGAGGGCGGAACCAGCGGCAGGGAAGTCAGCGCCGTAGGCGTAGGCGTAAGCCTGGAGTTGGCAATTTCCCGCACGCTCGCAGCGCAGACAATCTCTCGGGTGGTTGGCCAACAGCAGTTCCAGCACCGTCCGGCGCGCCTGCACCACCCTTTCTGTGCAGGTGCGGACGACCATCCCCGGCGAAACGGCGGTGACGCAGGATGGGGGGAGGTTGCGCATCTTCATCATGCCCCCCGCCGTGGGGATTTCGACTTCAACCACACAGAGGCGGCAGGAGCCGGCATTGGTCAACTCCGGATCGTGGCAGAGGGTCGGAATGTCGATGCCGAGTTGCCGGGCCGCCGCCAACACGGTCGTGCCCGCAGGGACAGAGAGGGTCTGTCCATCTATCGTCAAGGCGACGTCGTCGCCGTTCCCCGGGTCCTTCGCAGGCGCCCCGGGCCGGGCTTTGGTCTTATCGTCTGTCAGCGCTTGGGCGCTGCCTTGTTTCATCGTCGTCTCTCCTCCTACCGGCGTATGACAGCGCCGAACTTGCAGCATTCCAGGCAGGCGCCGCACTTGATGCAGCGGGTCTCGTCGATCGCATAGGCCTCCCGCGGCTTGCCGGTGATGCAACCGACAGGGCAGCGGCGGGCGCAAAGGGTGCAACCGCGGCACTTGTCCGCGTCGATGCGGTAGGTCAAGAGGGCCGCGCAGCGGCCGGCGGGGCAACGCTGGTCGTGGATGTGGGCCTCATACTCGTCTCGGAAATAACGCAGCGTCGTCAAGACAGGGTTGGGCGCAGACTGACCGAGGCCGCAGAGGGAGGTGTCCTTGATCACGGCGGCCAGCTTTTCCAGCGCCTCCAGGTCCTCCAGGCGCCCTTCGCCTTCCGTGATCCGCGTCACGATCTCCAGCATCCGTTTCGTCCCTTCCCGGCAGGGGGCGCACTTGCCGCAGGACTCCTGCTGGGTGAAGTTCAAAAAATACCGGGCGATGTCGACCATGCAGGTGGACTCGTCCATGACGACGAGACCGCCGGAGCCGACCATGGCACCGGCTTCCAGCAGGCTTTCATAATCGACAGGCGTGTCAAGGAGCGACTCAGGCAGACAGCCGCCGGAGGGACCGCCGATCTGAACGGCCTTGAAAGCCTTCCCGCCCTGGATGCCGCCGCCGATGGCGAAGATGATCTCCCGCAGGCTGAGGCCCATGGGGACCTCGACAAGTCCCGTGTTATTCACCTTGCCGGTGAGGGCGAAGACCTTTGAGCCTTTCGAACGACCGACACCCATGGCGGCGTACCAGTCGGCACCGCGGCGCAGGATATGGGGGATATTGGCAAGGGTTTCTACGTTGTTGATATTGGTGGGTTTGCTCCAGAGCCCCTTGACGGCGGGATAGGGCGGTCTGACGCGGGGCATCCCGCGGTTGCCTTCGATGGAGGTGAGCAGCGCCGTCTCCTCGCCGCAGACGAAGGCGCCGGCGCCGGCTTTGACGTAAACACGGAAAGAAAAGCCGCTGGCGAGGATGTTCTCACCGAGGAGACCGCAGGCTTCCGCCTGGGCGATGGCCGTTCGCAGGCGGCGGATGGCGAGGGGGTACTCGGCCCGGACGTATATGTACCCCTCCCGGGCGCCGATGGCATAGCCGGCGACGAGCATCCCCTCCAACACGGCGTGGGGGTCGCCCTCCAGGACGGAGCGGTCCATGAAAGCCCCCGGATCGCCCTCATCGGCGTTACAGACGATGTACTTCTCTTCTCCCGGCGCGTCGGCGGTGAACTCCCACTTCTGGCCGGTAAGAAAACCGGCACCGCCACGTCCGCGCAGGCCGGAACGCTTCACCTCAGCGATCACGGCGGCCCGTTCCATGGCGAGGGCCTTCAGAAACCCTCGGTAACCCTGGCGAGCCAGGTACTCGCCCAGGTCCTCCGGGTTGATGTGACCGCAGTTGGCCAGCACGATCCGATGCTGGCGGGCATAGAAGGGAATCTCCGGGTAACTGGCGACGGCCTCTCCTCCGGGAAGCCGATAAAGCAGCCGGTCCACCTTTTGGCCGCCGATCAGGTGGGTATCGACGATATCACGCACGTCGGCAGCGCTGACGCGGCGATAAAAGGTGTTGCCCGGTTCGACGACGACGATCGGCCCCTGCTCGCAAAAACCGTGGCAGCCGGTGAGGACGATCGCCACCTGATTGGACATCCCGCGTTCCTCTACAACCTCCCGGAGCGCCGCCACAACGGGAGCACCGCCAGAGGCGATGCAACCGGTGCCGGCGCAGAGGAGCAACCGCCAACGGCGGGACTCGTGGATGAGGTTTTGCATTGGCCTTTGTGCCGGGGTCGCCCCTTCGACAGCCTCGATGCGCTCCAGCCGGGCCTTCCGGCATTGTTCATCGTCATGGCAGAGGGGGCCTTCGGTCCGACAGCGCAGATATTCCCTACAGGGCGTCTCCGGTCGATGGGCGCACCGCTGGCAGCAGGGATCCATCAAACTTTTCATATCAGGGCGCCTCCTCATTCGTACCGGGCCAGGATGCCCGGCAGGCTCTCCGGCGTCAGTCGTCCATGGGTGTCGTCATCGATCATGATCACCGGGGCCAGCCCGCAGGCGCCGATACAGGCCACCGATTCGAGGGTATAGCGCAGATCCGCCGTCGTCCCGCCGTCCTCGACACCCAACTGCCGACGGAGGGCCTCAAAAATCCGGGCGCCGCCGCGGACATGGCAGGCCGTGCCTAAGCAGACGCGGATCACATGGCGTCCGCGCGGCGCAAAGTGAAACTGGGCGTAAAAGGTGGCCACGCCATAGACCTGGGCCGCAGGCAACCGCAGCGTCCGGGCGATCCGTTCCATCGCCGGTCCCGGCAGATAACCGTAGATCTCCTGCACCCCTTGCAACAAGGGGATCAATGCGCCCCGCTCTTCCCGATATTTTTCCAGCAAGGCGGCAAGGCGTCGGTCTTTTTCGGTTTCCCTTTTTGTCCGATCTGTCTGTCCCGTTTGTCCTGTGTAAACTGTGTGATCTGTTTGTCCTGTGTGAACTGTTTGATCTTTTTGTTGATCTGCTCGGCGGCATCGGCATTCAGCCATGGACGCGTTCCTCCCTGCAATCGATGACCCCGCTCTCGGTGATGATCCAATCCATGGGGATATCATGGTCGTCGGGGCATATCTGATGTGCGATCTGTACGTCAAAGGCGAGGGCGATTTTCTGCGCCTCCGGGCGCAAGGAAGGAAGGAAACGGTCATAATACCCGGCGCCGTAACCGAGCCGGTTGCCCTGCCGGTCAAAGGCGACACCGGGCACGATCACCAGGTCCAGCAAAGCAGGTTCGACAGGAACGACCGTCACCGGTTCCATGATCCCCCAGGTTCCCGGTTGCAGATCCTCCGGGTATCGCTCGATGCGCCCGGCGGTCAGGCGACGCGCGCCTCCGTCACAGACCGGCACCGTCACCTGCTTCCCCCTGTTCAGACTATGGGCAAGGATCTCCCCTGTTTTCACCTCTCGGCGGAAATCGACGTAAATCATCACCGTCGAAGCTGACACATAGGCCGGCATGGCAAACAGGCGTCGCGCGATCAAACGGCTTTTCGATGCAAGCTCCTTTGGTGTCAAACTGTTGCGTCCTTGCAATGCCCTCTGGCGCAGGTCCTCTTTCAAACAGCCACCCTCATTCGGCAAAGTCATGTCATGTTCATGAAGATTCGTCATAAATCGTCTAATCCCTTGTCAGACCGAGTGCCCTTTTATGGTTCTTCACCATCCGTCCCGCCCATCCATCCGGCAAAGGCGGTTCGGAGGAAAAAAAAAGAAGGCCCCACGGCCTTCGGAACAGTCGGAACAAACGAAACAAAAGGATGCAGAAAACCGAACAGGATGGCGAGAAATATCAGCGAACGGCGATCCCGCGCGTATGGGACGCCTGGGGTCGCAGGCCGTTGTCGTTGAGGTTTTGCGTGAACCGCATCAGGTCAAAGTAGACCGTCAGGTCGACATTTTGCACCTGTGCTTTGGAAGGCCCTTTCAAGATGATGGGCGAGAAGTTGAGAATCGCCTCAATCCCGAGATCGGTCAATTGCTGGGCAACAGCCTGAACGGCGTCAGCGGGCACAGCCAGGATCGCCATGCGAATGCCCTGCGCTTTGACGAGCCTCTCCGCTTCTTCCCAGGAGACGACGGTCTTGTCGATGATGGTAGAACCGATTTTTTCAGGATCCGTGTCCACCAGCGCAACCACGTCGAATCCGCGTTGACGGAATCCCGGATAGGCGGCCAAGGAAGAACCCAAGTGACCGGCGCCGACGATGATCACGGGCCAGTTGCGATCTTGACCCAAGAGCTTGCGGATATTATCCCGCAGTTCCCGCACATTGTAGCCCACACCGCGGACACCAAACTCCCCGAACATGGACAGGTCCTTGCGGACGACGCCCGAATTGATCCCTACGGCATCACCCAACTCCACCGAGGAAATGATCGGGACACCGCGTTCTTCCAACTGTTCAAGGATCCGCGAGTAGAGCGACAACCGCATGATTGTCGGCTCAGGCACCTTGAAAAACTTCACGTCCTCATCCCCTTCATTGATGTCAACTTATGTGCGTTGGGCTTACCTAGGTATCGTTTGTCCGATATCCTATGAATGTTTGTCTATCTGAGGCCGTCTAGAAAATAAGCAAATTCCTAGCCAGCCCTTGCAAAAGCATGATTTTTTAATACAAACAGCAAAAAACCAGAGTCTTTTTATCGGTCTCAGCAGCCCTTTTTGAGGATTTTCCTCAAAAAGGGCAGATCTCCCCCTTGCACCTTATGCGGCTTTTTTGAAAGCAACACCGCGTAAGGCGCTCACCTCCAACACCATGGTTGCATTCTTATCATTTCGTAGACGGTTGAGTTTTTGAAAGTTCGCCGCTAACGCGCTGAGCCGGGCGGCATAAGCCAGATTTCGTTTTCCGATACGGCGAACCCGGCGCAGTCCGTAACGGTTGACCAGTTCATTTTGCTTGGCTTCGATGCGGCTGCGAAGACGCATCTGTTCCTTATAGATTTTCGTTTGGGAGTGCTTTGCCGCCTCGAGCATGACACCATAGGCGTTGTGAATAAAAATCGTGCGCCGATGTTTCTTTTCTTTAAAACAGGTCGTGTAACGAGGGCAGTGCTTGCAATCATGGTCCTTGGCGCGAAGCACGAAGTTCTTCCCATCTGCCACTTCCGAATAGGTGGTGATGACTTTTCCTCTCGGGCAGATCAGTTGTGTTTGGTCTTCGGAAACTTGAAATCCCTCGCCCGCGAGGATATCACATTTTGTCTTTGGTGAAAGTGGCGCCACTACGTCAATGCCTTTTTCCTTGAGGGTGACACGGTCATCGCCCGCACCATAGTGGGTATCTCCAATGATCGTCGGGTTTTCTACACAATCGGTGGGAAGCTGATCCGCTAACGGCACCAGACTGGAGCCGTCATAGTCGTTGGCTTTCATGGCCTCGGCGGCGGCGATAAATCCGGAATTTCCGACTTCGACGATGGCCATCTTATACCCGCGCCATTTCGTCTTGCCCTTACAACCGAAACGGGCTTCGCTGTCTACAGCCGAAACTATCATATCTTTGACAGAACCGCCGGGGGCTATCTCAAGAGTTCCATCATCTTTCCGAATGATTCGTTCACGGAGGATACGGCAAAGCAAAAGGGCGTAATGAATGACATCGGGCTTCTTCTTCCACGAAGCCTCCGATGACTCCACGTAGGCCAGCAGTTCGTCAGCCTCGCTGACCACTTCAACAAGCCGTTCCATTTTGGCCTTATCGTCCAGGTTATGCTCTTTCACTTCCGTCACTGTTTCCAGGTAACGTACCGCCCGAGGGGCATGGGGGATTGCATGCCATGGAACACTGTATTGCTTCGCCAAAAGACGCACCAACAGGCGCATGGCTTGGCGGATCAGTTCGATGGTCGTGGGGGCACTGATGGGAGCTATGACATGGGTCGTGTCCGTTATCCAAGGTTCTTTCCCTGTCAAAACGCCCAGGTAGTACATCAACCGGATAAAGCGATCGAGATAGACCTTATCAAGTTCCTTTTGGATGAGCCGTTGCCGGTGGACGCCAAAATTGGCGTGATCAATGCCCGGTTCATCGAGGGCCATTCCTAACGCAAACTTGACCTCGATGTTCACACGTGTCTGTGCTTCCATCCCCCGGTCTGTTTCGCCCAGCATTTCCTGTAACATGCAGGCCATCGTCATCTGCCGGGCCGCATGACTGGGACGTCCGTTGTCAAGGCAATAGAGACCTGTAAAATCCTCCGGTTGTATTAATAGGGGCGCCAATTCACGAAACAGGCGAAAGACGGAATCGGCAGGCACAAGTTGGTCCCAGAGGGCTGCAAAGTCGTAAAAGCTAACTTGGGGATCCACATCGAATCGAAACAAGGTACATCGCCTCGCTATAAACAGTCTTTGTACCTATATCCTTCGACGCGAAGAGTCAAATTCCCTTTAAATTCCACCGATTTCCATATAAAAACGTCTTGCTTTTTGCCCTCTCTTGAGGGGGGTTTTTAGACAGACTCTATCTGTAATTTAACTATACATGCGATAGTTTCCACATGCAATACCTTTTTTGCAACTTTTGCGTAAAGTTTGCAACATTTTTTTTAATCCCCTTTTTGACATCTCCTGTCGGATGATCATAATATAGGGGTGGGGGTCTATTCCCCTGTGATCTGCTCGAAAGGAGACCATGGGTTATGTCCCGGCTTGTTGATTCTTGTCAAGCGGAGGTGAACTCCCTCCCTTACACAGTCGGCCGCATCAACCGCTTCGTCCAACCGGCGTTGCTCCTGTTGCTCTCGGAGAAGCCATCCTATGGCTATGAACTGATGGAGCGGATCGGCGAACTGGTGCTATTAGACGGACCCACCGACCCCGCCTTGATCTACCGCACCCTGCGCCGGATGGAGGAAGATCATTTGGTGCAGTCCAGATGGCAGACCGGGGAGAGCGGTCCGGCCAAGCGTTGTTACGAGTTGACCGACAAAGGTGTCGAGACATTGCATAGATGGGCCCGGGAAATCGCGCGACACCGCAGCGCCCTCGATGACTTCCTCTTCCGTTACCGCAGCCACTTTGACCAATTCCCTCAAAAGGAAAATAAGCAGGACATCGGTTGAACGATGTGGCAACTCCGCTCTACGAGCGGAATTTTTTGTGCCTGCTTTCGATTCCATTGACACGTTATACCCCTATAGGGTAGATTAGTGGTAGCGAGTGCCCTCTCAGGGCGCCCTGATTGTGCACATCAAGGAGTGAGCCCGAATGACCGATGTCAGCCGGAGAACTTTTTTTCGACGCGCTATCGCCTCCGGCGTCGCCGGCGCCGGCGTACTGACCTTGGGGCCGAAGGGACCGGCCTTTGCCGACGCCGACGCTGTGGGAACGATGATCGACCTGACTCGCTGCGATGGGTGCGCCGGTGAACAGACGCCTCGTTGCGTCAGCGCCTGCCGCCAAAAAAACCAATCCCGTTTCCCGGAGCCGCAAAAGCCGATCGAGAATTACTGGCCCCAGAACAAGCATGAAGACTGGTCAGATAAGCGGCAAGTGACCAACCGGCTCACACCTTATAACTGGACCTACGTGCAAAAAGTGACGGTACAGCATGAGGGGAAAGAGCAGGACGTCTATGTGCCGCGCCGTTGCATGCACTGTGACAATCCCCCTTGCGCCGACATCTGCCCTTTCAGCGCCCAGACAAAAAAGCCCGAAGGACCTGTCGTCATCGACAAGGACCTCTGCTTCGGCGGTGCCAAGTGCCGCGACGTCTGTCCCTGGGGCATTCCGGCCCGCCAGGCCGGCGTAGGTCTCTATATGAAAGTGCTGCCCAAATACGCCGGCGGCGGCGTCATGTACAAGTGCGACCTCTGTATCGACCGCATCCGCCGGGGCGAATCGCCGGCCTGTGTTGATGCCTGCCCGAACAAGGCCATCTCCTTCGGGAAAAAAAGCGAGATGCTGGCAAAGGCCCAAGAGCGGGCTCGCCAGATCGGCGGCCACATCTACGGCGAGAAGGAAAACGGCGGCACCTCCACATTCTACGTCTCTGCCGTGCCCTTTGAAGCCATCGACCGGGCGATGAAGGAGCAGGCAGTCGATGGGAAACCGGGCCGCCCTGCCATGCCGGTCAACGCCAAAAACATCATGGACAGCGCCAACGGCAAGGTCACCGGCATGATGATCGCCCCGGTGGCCGGCGTCATCGCCGCCGGTGTCGTCGCCTACCGCACCATGAAGGGAGAGGAATGACGATGGCGGAAAAAATGTCGAAGAATTTCCCTGTCTCCGGCAAGGTGCGCCGCCACGGCCTGATTCCCCGTTTTGTCCACTGGACGGCAGCCTTCTCCATCTTCTCCCTCTTCTTTTCCGGCTTCGGGCAAATGCCCCTTTACAAACGCTATATGCTCACCGAGGTCCCCGGCATGGCCTGGTCAGGCAACTATGAAATCACCCTGAACATGCACTATGCCGGCGCCATCCTGCTCATGTTCATCGTCTTCTTTCACCTCACCTACCATATCGCCCGGCGAGAATTCGACATCTTGCCGAAACAGGGCGATCTCGGCGAGTCCTGGCTGATCATCAAGGCCATGTTCACAGGCGGGCAAGAACCGCCCTCGGAAAAATACCTAGCCGAACAGCGCCTGGCCTACGCCTTTATCGCGGTGAACGTGATCGCCTTGATCGTCACAGGAATCATCAAGGTGGTCAAAAACATCCCGGGCGTCGAGATGTCCGAATCGCTCATCTACCTTTCGACGCTGTTGCACACCCTGACCTCAATGCTGTTGCTGATCGGCATTATCGCCCACCTGCTCGCCTTCGCTATCCCGGCGAACCGGAATCTCCTGCCCGGCATGTTCAGCGGGCTCATCGACGCCGAATACGCCCGGCACCGGCACAGCAAGTGGTGGTCGCAGATGAACGGCTAAGAGACCAATGCGATCCGCCGTCACCGCCTTCTGGCGGATCGCATACCGACCGGCACCTGTTAAGGCCAAGGGCCGCCTTCGGCGTCCCTTGGCAACAAAGAAAGCATAATTCAAGCCCCACCCTGGAAACAAGGTGGGGCCTTTTTGACGCTTACTCAGCGTGATACCTCCTGTATGTTTTTGTATGTTTTTAGATCCCGTCGCCGTACAGCCCTTCAAGCAGCGGGAAGCGGCGTTTCTCCGTCCGTTCGATCTGAACGATCCGGCCTTTTTGGATGACGATGACAACCTCGCCGTGGCGGAGTCCGCCGATGGCTTCGATGATGCGCCGGCGCAGAGACGATAGTCCCTGCCCCTGCGCCGTTCCGGAATTGGTTTCAGGAGTTGCCGGTCTGGCTCCCTTTAGCGCCTCGTCAGAGTCGAAGCGTATCTTCTCCAGTTTGTTCATCTGGATGATGTGAGCATCTTGCAGCACCAGTGTCACCGTGCCGAAAATCATGGCACAGATTTCCTTCTCGATCCGCGCCAGAACCTCCTGGGGGATCGACAGCGGTTCCTGGGCGTTCCTCAGTTCGCTTCTTTTTACCACACCTATACCCCCCTAATCCAATCTTTACTAATCCGACTTGATTGCTTTGATTTAAGGTGAGTATAGGACGGACAGGAATCTATTGTCAATAGGCAATGTCTTTGCTGAGTAAATAGTGTCTTTTCCTAACGATGATTACGCTCCCTGGAAGAGGGGGGTGCTCAGATAACGTTCCCCTGTATCGGGCAGTACGACCACGATGAGCTTGCCGGCGTTTTCCGGCCGCTTGGCGATCTGCAGGGCTGCGTAAGCTGCGGCCCCGGAGGAGATCCCTACGAGGATGCCTTCCTCCCGAGCGATCCGCCGGCTCGTCTCAAAGGCCTCATCATTGCGGACCTTGTAGATCTCGTCGGCAACCTCCAGATTCAGCACCTGGGGAACGAAGCCAGGTCCGATGCCCTGAATCTTGTGGGGACCCGGTTGACCGCCGGACAGGACGGGCGAGTCAAAAGGCTCTACGGCGATGACCTGGAGACCGGGTTTGCGCGCCTTCAGCGTTTCTCCCACACCGGTAATGGTTCCGCCAGTGCCGACGCCCCCGACGAGGATATCCACTTTTCCGTCCGTATCGGCCCAGATCTCCTCGGCAGTGGTAGCCCGGTGAATTTTCGGGTTGGCGGGGTTGTTGAACTGCTGGGGAATGAAGGCGTTGGGGATCTGGGCGGCCAGCTCCTCTGCCCGGCGCACAGCGCCTTTCATCCCTTCCGTTCCAGGGGTGAGCACCAACTCTGCGCCGTAGGCCTTGAGCAGGTTCCGGCGCTCGATGCTGAATGTCTCCGGCATGGTCAGGATGACCCGGTAGCCGAGGGTGGCCGCCACAAAGGAGAGGGCGATGCCGGTGTTACCGCTGGTCGGCTCGATGATCACCGAGTCTTTATGGAGCAGCCCTTTTTCTTCGGCATCTTTGATCATGGCGTAGCCGATGCGGTCTTTGACGCTGCCGCCGGGATTGAAGTACTCCAGCTTGGCGACCACATCCGCTTCCAGCCCTTCGGTCACTCGGTTCAGCCGCACCAAGGGGGTTTTACCGATCAGATCAGTGATATTGTTGGCGATTTTGGCCATGGAAAACATCCTCCTCAAATTCTTCTGTCTCATTCATTCACATCGCTAACCGCATGTCCGGCGCGACGCCTCGCACCGCTTAACAAAACACCTGTGAAGGATACACCGATTATGGATATACCTATATTTCCGTAGGTTTTTGAAAGCTCCTTCATCCGTTGCCCCGACCGGCATGTACCGCCTCGCTATAGCTGCCCGGGTAATCAAGATACAGTCCATACCACTCCCCCTTACCAAGACAAAAAGAGGCCAAGGGTTTCGATTCCACGATTGAATCGAAGCGCCTCGGCCTCCGGTCTATCCGGTTAGCGTTTGGTTAATCCCGAGTTTTTCGATTTACATTTATGATATTAAAGGCTGGCGGGACATCTGTCAATCACCATTTTTGTATGTACCTTAGATTTTTTCTTGCTCTTATTCCAGCCCGTCCAGCGCCTCCGCCAGATCAGCCTGCAGGTCGTCGGGATCCTCCAGACCGACGGAAAGCCGGATCAGACCGGGGCCAATCCCCCGGCGAATCCGTTCCTCCGGTTCCATGGCTGCATGAGACATGGTGGTCGGATAGGAGAGGATGCTTTCCACCCCGCCCAAGCTAACGGCGACGATAGGCAGTTTGACTCGCGAAAAGAACTGTTTTACGGCGGCTCTAGAGCCAAGATCAAAGGAGAGGACAGCGCCGGGGCCGCTCGCCTGCCGGTTGTGAATCCCATAGCCGGGATGGTTGTCCAGTCCGGGGTAATAGACACGGCTCACCTTCGGGTGGTTGTTCAAAAAAGCGGCCAGTTGGCGGGCGCCCTGTTGGGAGGCGGCCATGCGAACGGCCAGGGTCTTCATGCCCCGCAACAAGAGCCAACTGTCATGGGGGCTGAGGATGTTGCCGAAAGCGTTCTGCAAAAAGCCGATCCGTTTGCCCAGTTCTTCATCGCCGACGACGACACAACCGGAGATCAGATCGCTGTGTCCGGCGAGGAACTTGGTGGCGCTGTGCACGACGATGTCGATCCCCAACTCCAGAGGCTTTTGGAGGCAAGGCGACATAAAGGTGTTGTCGGCGATAGTCAACCAGCCCCGCTCCCGGGCCAGGGCGGCGCATCCGGCCAGATCGGTGACAGCCAAGGTCGGGTTGGAGGGGCTCTCCAGGATCAACCCCCGCGTGTTCGGCCGGACCGCCGCTATCACCGCCTCCAGATCGGTCGTGTCGACGAAGGTGGTCTCCACGCCGAAGCGGGTCCACACCTTGTCGAGGATGCGGTAGGTTCCACCGTAGATGTCCTGCGCGACGATCAGGTGATCGCCTGCGCTGAACAAGGCCAGGCAGGTCGACATAGCGGCCATCCCCGAAGCGAAAGCAAAACCGCGCGTTCCGCCTTCCAAGCAGGCGATCGCCTCTTCCGCAGCATGGCGGGTCGGATTGCCTGAGCGGGAGTAATCATAGACCTGACCCTCGTCGATATCCCGTTGATGGAAGGTGGAAGCCATATATATCGGCACTGAGGCTGCGCCGGTCCATTGCCCCCGATCCGTTCCGGCATGGACGACAAGGGTGGAGAGTTGGGGTTTCCTTTCCTGACTCATCCTTCAGTTCGCTCCTTTTAGGCCAAGGCCTGGGCCAAATCGTCGATCAAATCGTGGACGTTTTCGATCCCGACGGACAACCGGAGCAGACAGTCGGTGACGCCGCAGCGCCGGCGGATGTCCTCGGGGATATCGCCGTGGGTCTGGCGGGCCGGAAAGGTGAGCAGCGACTCGACGCCCCCCAGGCTTTCGGCAAAAGAGATCAATTGAATCCGTGACAACACCTCCGGGACTTTTCCGGCGTCATGCAGGGTAAAAGAGATCATGCCCCCGGGCCCGCTGGCCTGCTGAAAATGAACCTCCCTGCCTGGGTGGTTATCGAGGCCGATATAGTAAACCTGATCGACAGCGGGGTGTGACGCCAACCAACGGGCGATAGCGCTCGCGTTCTCCTGCGCCCGATCCAGGCGCAGCCCCAAGGTCTTCATACCGCGCACGAGCAGCCACGAATCAAAAGGGCCGAGGACGGCGCCGGAGGCGTTTTGATAGAAGGCCAGCTTGTCGCCGAGGTCCTCCCGGGCGGCAACGGCCAGCCCAGCCACCACATCGTTGTGACCGCCCAGGTATTTGGTGCCGCTGTGGATGACGATATCGGCGCCACATTCGATGGGACGTTGCAGATAAGGACTTATGAAGGTGTTGTCAACGATCAGCAGGAGGCCCCCGTCGTCACAGATCCGCCGGATTTCGCGTAGGTCTGTGATCTTCATCGTTGGGTTGGTGGGCGTCTCGATAAAGATGGCCTTCGTCCGGGAGGTGACGGCGGCATTTACCTGTTCTGGGTCGCTCGTATTTACATAATCCGCCGTCAGCCCCCAGGGACGAAAGACCTGTTCCAGCAGCCGGTATGTCCCCCCATAGAGGTCTTCGCAGAGGATCAAGTGATCGCCAGGACCGAAGAGTGAGATGACCGCTGTAATAGCCGCCAATCCGGAAGAGAAGGCCAGCCCGCGTCGCCCGCCCTCCAGTTTGGCGATCAGTTCTTCCAGCACCTGGCGGGTGGGGTTCCCCGATCGGCTGTAATCAAATCCGGTGCTTTCTCCCAAAGCCGGGTGACGGAAGGTGGCCGACTGGTAGATAGGAAAACTGACGGCGCCTGTGCCCGCGTCTTTGCCGTTGCCCCCCTGGGCCAACAGTGAATCGATGTGCATGGCCATTCCCTCTCCTTTCTCATCCTGATCATGTGTTTTTTACGATTTCCTTTTTTGCTTTCTGCATTTTGCACTCATCGCTTCCGACTTGCCCTATGCGCGAAAAACAATAACGGCCTCCTCTGAAAGAGAAGACCGTCAACAGCCACGCGGCAAGTCTTATCTTTCAGGGTTTCCCCTGCAGGAATTGGCACCATGCAGGAAAAACCTGCTGGTTGCCGGGCTTCATCGGGCCAGTCCCTCCACCAACTCTTGATAAGAGCGTCTTATTCAACTTTTTCCAGCACAAACCGGATTGACTAAACATTACCCGCAACTGGCAGTAGTCGTCAAGAGTTATCTCTTGTCACGCTTCGATTTTTCGCCAGCTTTACGGCTTTGATCTGGCTTTTGGTTTTTGACATTTTCGAAAGGGTCGAGGGAAGAGGCATTGGCGTTCGCTTGCGCCTATGGCGCGCAAACAGAGGCGAACCTTACCGTCCGTGGCCGTTCAAGGTCAACGTATCGCCCGGCGCCAGGACATGGCATTCTGAATCGGTCAGTTCCGTCACTACCCGTTTGAACGCCGCGACATCTTGCTCGATGACCGGGAAGGTATTGTAGTGCATCGGCACAATCATGCGCGGATGGAGCATCTTGGTGGCGTAGAGGGCGTCTTCCGGTCCCATGCCAAAGTTGTCGCCAATGGGCAGCAGGGCAAGGTCGAGGCGTCCCCCTTTCAGGAAGCACATGTTGATGAGTTCCATATCTCGAGTCAAACCGGTATCACCGGCATGATAGACAGATTTACCACCCATATTCACCAGAAAGCCACAGGGATTGCCCACGTCGAGATAATTGTCGCCTTCTATAATCCCCGAGCCGTGAACGGCTGCCGTCAAGCGCACCCGGCCAAAAGGGAAATCTCGTTTGCCGCCGATAGCCATGCCGTGGGCTTTGACACCCTTGCGCTGACAGTAGCTGGCCAGCTCAAAGGAACTGATGATCGTGGCGCCGGTGCCTTTGGCGATGTCGATCGCGTCGCCAAGGTGGTCGCCGTGACCGTGGCTGACCAGGATGTAATCGGCGCTGACCGCATCAGCCTTGATCGGGCAGACAGGGTTTCCTGTGAAGAAGGGGTCAATCAACACCTTCGTCTGCCCGTCGTCGAGCAAAAAATTGGCATGACCAAAAAAAGTCACGTGCAACATGGTTCTGTGCTCCCTTCAAAAGTAAGCTGTCGTCAGCGAGAGGATAAAGTCTCCCGGTCGTTGATCAACCTCACCATGTTGAGGAGACTGTCTGTCTCTGGCGGAAGCAACATGATTTATTCGGCAGTCCATCCCATCACTGACATGTAATGTTAACGGATTCCATTCGCCAATTCCAAGAAAAAATCCTGGTTTCCAAAACCGTAACAAACTGACTTTGCTTTGGTTTTGACACGCTGGCGACTACCCCAGCGCGGGAGATCTCACAGGATTCGATCCCCTCGGATACAAGCCATCACTTGTACATCACGGGATATTGCTATCGCCTCGAATGCCGTGGCATCCGAGTCCGCCGCAATGAGGGGTGTTACCCCATCCGTAAAGAAACACCTTCGTCTTCGCCTTTCACCGCGTGTACGAAGACGATTATGTACGTTACGCTACAAGTTCTAGGTTAGTCCGAGGATCTCTTTCCGTTGTGACCGCCAAAACTCAGGCGTTACACTTCCTTTCGTGTTTAATTTCGCTTCCTTTTCGATCCGCTGATGGATCATGGCCCATCGTTTCCATTCGGTAGACGGACTTTTCGTCGGAAGGAGTTTTTCCCGCAAGAGCCTCGGGACTTTTTCTTTCATCCCATAGGCCCTTCGGGCAATGACCAAGGCCGCGCCGTGGTGAACGTCCAGACCATACTGGTGGGTATACTTGTACAAGCCGATCTTCGACGTAAAGGCGGGCTTCACTTTCGTATACTCGATCCCGTTTCGGATACAGGTCCTTTCTAGCATCGTGAGCATTTGGCGATAGATGAAGTTGTGCCGGATGCGCGAGAATTTACGCTGGCTATCTTGGTCGTGTTCGAACTTCAAGTCCTCAAAGGCCACGCCGCATTGGCGATCCTTCGCGTATTGAATGACTTCCTTGACCATCTCGCCAATCAGATTTTCTCGTCGATTGGATCGGGCATAGGTCAGTTCATGCCGGGCGATAGCGGTGTGATGGCGGTAGTTTCCGGTGCGGTCGATATGGGTGAGGGCAAAACCGTCCGGGTTCGTATCGATGCCGACGAGGCCCGCATGCCCGGTGTATTCGACCTTGTAGGCCCGAACCGCCGCTTCGTCAAAGGTCACATGCACATAGTAGCGGCCCTTTCGCCGAAGGATTTCAACCTGGTAGGCGTCGCCCGTGTGGAGATAGTCGATCAGCATCTGGCGGTAGTTGCGCCCGTTGATCATGCCTGTCTTTTTCGATTTCTTTTGAGCGATGTAAAGGGGAACGGTGACTTTCACCGAACGACCGGACGGGGTCTTGGCGAGGGTGCTGATCTCCAAGAAGAACTTCTCGTCGAGATAAAGGATGCGAAGGTTCGGATTGCCCTTCTTGGTTTTATCGCCGCGAGCGTAGACGCGGTTGGAGCGTTTGTCCCGCCACTCTTCCTTCGCAACGGTCTTGGCGCATACCTGATGGAAGGTTTTCTTGCCGCCAAAGACGACTGGAGGAAGGGTATTCGAGGTGAGAAACTGTTGATAGTAGTCGCGTTTTCGTTGGCGCTTATCGAGCTTGGAAAGAAGGGCCTTGCGTTTTTTTTCGGACTTCACATGCTTGAGTTTTTTCTCGATGGCTTCGGCTTTTTTGGCATAATTCTTCACGTATTCGGGGAGAAGTTTTCGTTGGGAAATAAGTGTTTGGCGGGCGTCTTCCACGGCGTCCTTGGCTTGGCGGATGTTGAGGCCGTAGCGAGAAGCCACATCCTTTTCGATGTCGCCGACGCTCATCAAGCCTTCGATCATCCGTTGAAAGCTGTAGCGAATGGCCGATGAAAAGATCCGCATCAAATCGTCTACGGCGATTTTTGCTTCATCGGAGAGGGCCGGAATCTCGCCGCGAGCGGTGATTTTCATTCCCGCACACCCTCTTTTTGCAATTGATCGAGGGTTTGTTTGATCTTTCGCCCGCCTCGTGCGCCATAGATCCGGACGCTAAAGCTCGTGATGATGGAGACTAAGTCTTGCACCATTTCTTCATTCAGTTCAGTGGGGGGTAACGCCGAGCATTAGACTGGCTTTGGAAATAGAAACCGATGGATTCATGGATAAAGACCTCCGTGCTATCCTCTTTACGAAGTTAGACGAATAGTCTGAACAAAAAGTTCCGATTCTATCCATTTTGTTACGATTTTAGGAGAGCTGTTTAACCTCCCTCGGGCAAGTTATCGTTCCATTAAAGAAAGAGCCATCATTTCATTCACTCGCGAGCTATCATTTCATTCACTCGCGAGCTATCATTTCATTCACTCGCGAGCCATCATTTCATTCACTCGGTTTGCCTTATCCACAATGTTTTCCCCAGACGCAGGCCTATGCTATCAGGTTTTTAGGTGGTTATCCACTGTATCCACAGATTTCCGCCTTTTTATTCCGGTCTGAGATTTCCACATGAAAAATCCCTGTTAAACAAGTAATCAACAGACTTATCCCCATTATCCACAGTTTTTTCATCCACAATGGGGATAAATCGAAGATGTGTTTGCCCCTTGACAAAAAAAGTTCCGGGACTGTATTCCCGGAATTTTCGTTCACTTATGACAGGCTTCGCGAACCCTATTCGACATAATCTTACCTTTGGCCGTAACGCCCTTGCAGCCAGGCTCGTTCCCGCTCGACCACCTCCGGCGCAAGCGTGACGGGACCGCCGGCCAGGAAGGAGAGAAGATAGACCATGGCGCACTCCTCCAAAAACTCTGCGAGGGAGAAGGCCTGAGCCAGATCCTTCCCAACGGCGACCCCCCCATGGTTGGCCAACAAGGCGACCGGCGCATCGCCCAGGGCGCGCACCGTATATTCGGCCAGCTCAGGCGTGCCGATGGGGGCATGCGCCGCCGTTCTGACGCCGCCGCCGAAGTTGACGACCATGTTATCCAGAAAAGGCGGGATGTCCTTACGCGTGGATGCGACTGCAGTAGCATGTCTGGAGTGGGTATGGATGATCGCCTTGACATCGGGACGGGCTCGGTAGATCGCGCGGTGCAGTCCCTGTTCAATGGACGGGCGTCGCGCGCCTTCCAGCACGTCCCCGCTGAGGATGTCCACAATGACCAGATCCTCTGGTGTCAACTGATCGTAGGCCATCTGGCTGGGTGTGACCAGCATCTGGTCCCCCTCCGGCAAACGGCAACTGATATTCCCGCCTGTTCCGGAGACGAGACCGCGCTCGATCATCAGCCGGCCATAATGCAGTATCTGGTGGCGGAGGTTTTCCATCTCGATCGCATCCTTTCCGGTCAAGGTAAAGCCCTAATCGTCCCGAGCTTCCAGCCCGCCTTTGCTTGCGCGCCCGTCACGTTCCCAACGGCCAATCGGCTAGGGCATTTAAGTCAGCCGCCGCCGTCTCCCCGGCCATCAGCCGGTGGTAGCCGGCGCAGGCGATCATGGCGGCGTTGTCGGTGCAGAGGATGGCCGGCGGCACGACGAGCCGTCGTCCCTCTGCCGCCAGGGCCTTTGCAAGGCGCAAGCGCAAATATCCGTTTGCTGCCACGCCCCCGGCGAGCAGGACCGTCGATGCGTCCCTTTCTCGGGCGGCCCGTCGCGTTTTTTCGACCAGCACGTCGACGACAGCCTCCTGGAAGGAGGCCGCCAGATTCTCCCTGTTGATCGTCTCGCCTTTTTGCTTGGCGCGGTTGAGCAGGTTGAGGACAGCCGACTTGAGGCCGCTGAAACTGAAGTCATAGCCGTCTTCCTGCTGCAAGGCGCGGGGAAGCGGATAGGCGCCGGCTTCACCCTCACGGGCCAGCTTCTCCACGAGCGGACCGCCGGGGTAACCGAGCCCCAAGGCCCGGGCCACCTTGTCATAAGCTTCGCCGGCCGCGTCATCACGGGTGGCGCCTAAGATGCGGAGCTGGCCGTGGCCGGACAGTTCGACGAGATGGGTGTGTCCCCCCGAAACAACAAGGCAGAGCAGGGGAAAAGGTAAGTTCGGTTCTGACAGAAAGTTGGCGTAAATATGCCCCTCGATGTGATGGACACCCACCAGAGGCAGGCTCCGAGCCAGGGCGACGCCTTTGGCATAGGCGACACCGACGAGCAGCGCCCCGACCAGGCCCGGCCCGGCAGTAACGGCGACAGCTGTCAAGTCATTCCAGGTGACCCCGGCTTCCCGCAAGGCTTCATCAACAACGACGGTGATGTTCTCCATGTGCTTCCGTGAGGCGATCTCAGGGACGACACCGCCAAAGCGCTGGTGTGTCGGCACCTGAGAGGAGATGACATTGGACAGGATGACGCGACCGTCCTGAAGCACCGCCGCCGATGTCTCGTCACAACTCGTCTCCAGCCCCAAGATGAAACGACCGGCCGCATGGGCCGGTCCGCGCAGTGAAAATATCGACAACTCGACTACTCCTCTACAAGACCCGCACGTTTTCCACATCAAACTCGCCGTTAGACCAGCGGCCTGCCTTTTTGACCTGGGCAGGCTGATCGGCGTCGATCAACTGGAGGACACGGGGGTAATGAATCGTAAACCCCTCCGCCTGTCCTGTCAGGTAATACTCCGGCTGGTCCGGCAAACCGGGCCGGAGCACAGGGTAGTAGATGTCCACGCAGGAACATCCCCCTGATGCGCAGATCCGCGTCAGTTCCACCGTAAAGACGTCGCCCCGCTCGGCCAGTGTTGGGCGGATATCCTCGTCAATCACCCATTGCAACCTTTTCCCCTCCTGTGCTCCCTCATGGCTTTATCACCATTATACCCCATACCCCTATCGACGCAACAGTCAGGCCGGTTTTTCCCCCGTGACGATGTAAAAGCCGGCGCTGACTGCCCCGATGGAGATGTGCGAAAAACCGGCAGCTTCCAACAGCCCCGCCGCCGTCTCAGCGGGAACGCGGTGATCCTCTTGCGGCCCCATCTCGGTAAAACCGGGCGTCCAGTCGACGATCCCGATGCGACCTCGGGGCTGCAGGACGCGGCAGGCTTCCGCCAGGACTTCTTCCCGTTGCCTGATCTCGTGAAACACAGCGACCATGGCCAACCGATCCACAAAAGCGCCGGGAAGCGGGATATGCCCCTCCGGGTTGAGGATCCAGGCGATGTTGCAAAGGCCGGCGGCCTCGCTGCGGCGGCGCGCCTCCACCAGCATCCGCTCCTGCAGGTCCATGGCAAAAACATGACCTTCCGTCCCAACGACTGTGGCGGCGGGAAGGGCCAGATAGCCTGTTCCGCAGCCGAAGTCGGCGAGGCGTGACCCCGCCGTAACACCCAAGCCTTCCAAGATCGACTCCGGCGGCAGCAGTTCCCGCCGGCGCGGGTTATCCAGTTTGGCGAAAGCGCTGCTATCAAAGACATGGCCCATCAAATCACCCTCTTTGCCGGCATTTTACGCTCTTTTTTCAGGCTTTACCCCTTTTTCAGGCCTTATTCTGATCATAGGCTATCTCAGGCTTTATTCTGAGCATAGGCTGCCTCCTGCTCTTGCAAGCGGTCACGTCAACAGCCCTTCCCGGAAAGCCATCAGGTAGCGCCGGAAACCGGGGTCCTTTTGCAGAAGCGTTTCCGTGCTGCGCAGGGAGGCCATCAGCCCCTTGTTCTCCGGATCGAGGATCGCGCCGTCCAGGCCGGCGTAGATGGCCAGCGTCAGGAAGGTGCGGTTGAGGAGCGACCGCGCCGGCATGCCGTAGGAGATGTTGGAGATGCCGCAGAGGATGTGTACCTTCGGAAACTCCTCGCGGATGCGGCGGATGATCTCGAGACCAAAGTTGCCCCAGTGTTCGTCCTGCCCGATGGACCGGATGAATGGGTCGACATAGATGTCCTCAAAATCGACACCATCGCCGACGAGTCGTTCCACGAGAGAACGGGCGATCTGCAGTTCCTCCTCCACCGTGTTCGGCACGCCCGTGTCATCGAAACAGAGGGCCACCACCTTGCAGTCGTAAGCTTTGACGAGCGGGATCAGCATCTGGTAACGGCTCTCTTCCGCCGATATGGCGTTGATGATGGCTCTCCCTTTGTGAACCTGCAAGGCGGCTTCCAGGGCGAGCGGGTTAGGGCTGTCCAGGCAGACAGGCTCGTTGACGACCGTTTGCACCGTCTCGACGAGCCATCGCAAGGCGTCAGGCTCGCGATGGCGCAGGGTGGTGCAGTTCAGATCGAGCACATCAGCGCCGCAGAGCTTCTGCCGCAGCGCCAGATCCTGAATGAAGGTCGCCTTTCTCGATATGACGGCGCCTTCGATACCGGGGCGCGCTGTGTTGATCTTTTCCCCCACGATCAGCATCTTATCATCCCTTCTCCACTAGGTGCAGCTGCGCCGCCGCGAATCAGGGGGTTCTCTGCGGAGGCGAAACCAAAAAACCCTGCCCGCGGCAGGGTGTGTCCGTTATCTGTTACTGGCCGGCTTCAAGCAGGTCGGCGCACAGCTGGAGGATGTCGCTGACGGAGAGGATGCCGACCACCTTCTCCCCGGCGACGACAGGCAGGCAACTGACCTTGTAGCGCCGCATCATGCGGACGCTGTCGGCCAGGGGCATCGTGGCCTCCACATAGACAGGGTTTTTGGTCATCACCCATTCCACCGGCGTCAAAGGGATCACGCCGGGGGAACGCATGGCTTTGTCGATGTCATGAAAAGCGACGATGCCGACGAGGCGTTCCTTGTCATCGATGACCGGCAAACGCCGGATGTTTTTCTCCGTCATCATCCGCAAGGCGTCCCGGATCGGTGTGAATATGCCGGTCGTGATGACCGGGGTGACCATCTTGTCCCGAACGATCATAGCGGCCAACCTGCCTTTCCGAATGTTTTGAAAGACCGGGTGGTGATCCATTTCGGCAAAGGTGGAGGAAATCCTCCTTATCCCTCCCCGTTCCGGAAGCGGTTTTTGGGGATGTCCAGCTCACGCCACATGATAATGGCGTCTTCCCCCGTATCGGTGTAATAGCCACGCCGGCGGCCCACCTCTTGAAAGCCCCGCTTGCGGTAGAGCGCCAGCGCCTTCGTATTGGAGGGACGGACCTCCAGGGTGATCCGCTCCCCGCCGAGTTGGGCCGTTTCAAAAAAGATATACTCCAGCAGCGCCTCGCCGAGTCCTTCTCCGCGCCGTTCCGGGTGGATGGCGATGGTGGTGATGTGCACCTCATCAAGGATGATCCAGACGCCGACATAGCCGATCACCCGCTCCGTCGGCTCAACAGGGAAAGGGTTAAGGCGCCCATCCTTTTCGGCCCCTTCGACACAGACCCAGTAATGGGAGAGGCGGCTCTCCGTCAGTTCGGTCACAAAAGCGCTGCGGCTCCACGGCGTCGGGAAAGAGACCTGTTCGATCGCCAGGACCTCGTCCACATCCTTGACCGTCATAGGCCGGAAGTAATAGTTGACATCTTCCTTTCCCATGTCTATCCCTCCGGCGCAAGGCGGCAAGCATCCCTATGCGTGCCATGCTTTTTCGCCCAGTTGACCTCCGCCTCCGACGGGCGGATATACCTGGGGGTCAGCTTGTGCAGGTCGTCAACATCGCCCTGTCGCAGGCGCCGCCAGCCAAGGCGGGCCACCTGGCTGCCGCGGGGGTAGCAGGTTTCGGCGGGGGCGAAGAGGGCGCTCTCACCGAGGGCTTCTTGAAGCCGTTCCCGGTAGACGGGAACGGCGTCGCCTAAGAAGAGGATCTGACCTGCCGTTGTCGGCGATGACTGCCTTTGGGCTGATTCCGGCGTCACCGGCAAGGCCGCTCGCAACTGTTCTAAAAGCTCCTGCGGCGCCACAGCCTGTTCTTCGCCCACCTTCTTCAGGCCCCCTGTCTCACCTCGGTAGAGACTGGTGTAGACCTCGTTCTTGCGGGCATCGAGGATCGGACAGATGTATCCCCGAAAGGGCCAACCATTCCAGGCCAGCGCCTCCAGCGTCGGCACGCCGACGACGGGCAGGCTCAGCGGGTGGGCCATCCCCTTCACCGTCGCCAGGCCGATGCGAAGGCCCGTAAAGGAGCCGGGACCGATGGCGACGGCCAACCCGGCCATGTCAGACAGCGACAACTCCGCCAGGGCAAGCAGCTGTTCGATAGCAGGCAACAGCCGCTTCGAATGAGGCCGGTCATTATGTAAAAAGGTTTCCGCCACCACCTGCGCATCGTCGACGACTGCCAGCGCCGTCACAGAGGTGGAACAATCGATCCCAAGGACGAACACGTCTTCCTCCACTCCTTCACCAATGCCTCCGGCCGTTCTCCAAAGCCGGCCAGTTCGACGATCCGCCCTGCGGCGACAGCGCCCTCAACTTCGTTCACCCTCACCCCGACTGTTCCCCCTTCCTCACCCGGATGGGAGAGTCGGATTGTCAGCGCCTCGTCGGGCATCAGGCCGCCGAGACGTTCCGGCCATTCGATACAAAGGACGCCCTCGCCGCGCAGGTAATCGGCCCAACCGATCTCCCAGACCTGATCGGGCTCGTCCAGCCGGTAGAGATCAAAATGGTAGATGGGAAGGTCTCCCTCGTATTCGTGAACAAGGGTAAATGTTGGACTCGTCACCCGCCCCGCATAACCGAGACGGCGGGCAAGTCCGCGAACGAGCGTCGTCTTGCCGGCGCCCAGGTCGCCGTAGAGCAACAGGATATCTCCCGGCCGAACCCGTTCAGCCAGCCACCTTCCCAGTTCCTCTGTGGCCGACTCATCGGGCAGGAATATCTGCCATCGTTGTTCCGTCAATGCGGTGCTTCCCTCGCAATCTATCCAAAACTATCCAAAAGCGTTTTAACGGTGCCTTTTCCAAGGCGCCTTCAAGCAACGTGCCTATCGTCTGTACCAGTATTCCCCTTCATCGGCGCCGACAGCCCTCTTTCTCCCTATTCTGTTGCCCTTTATCTGCAAAAAAAATCTCAACCAAACAGCGCCAGCAGTTCCCCTGCCTTCCCCCGGTTGGCGCCGTCGCAACTGACAAACCGCTGCACAGGGAAGCGCTCGATCCGGGCTGCATCGTAGGCCTTTTGCGTAAAATCGGTATCGTGATTGGAGATAAGCACCGAAACACCCCGATCGGCCAACTGGCGCGCCAATTCGGCCAGTTTCCACTGCTCCGCTTCGCCGAAACCACCGGCGCTGTAGCCTGTGAAATTCGAGGTCCGAGAAAGCGGCACATAGGGCGGGTCGCAATAGACCACATCGCCAGGACGGGCCTCTCCCATCGTTTGAGTGAAGTCCTGGCAAAGAAACACAGCGTCGCGGGCTTTCGCCATAAAAAACCGCAGCTCCCGCTCGGGAAAATAGGGCTTTTTGTACCGCCCCGCCGGCGCGTTGAACTTGCCGCTGGCGTTATATCGGCACAGACCGTTGTAACTGTGTCGATTCAGATAAATGAAAAGGGCCGATTTGAGATCCCCGTCATCGGTAGTGTTGAAAATCTCCCGAAGCGCATAGTACCGTTCCGGTCGATTGTTCTCCTCCGTGAAAAAGGAACGGCAGTAGGCAATGAAATCTTCGCCGCCTGTTTTTACCGTCTGGTAGAGGCGGATCAGATCGCCGTTGCAGTCAGCGAGCAGATTTTCCTTGAAACTGGTGTTCAAGAAGACGGCGGCGGAGCCGACGAAGGGTTCAATCAGCCGGTTGCCTGCAGGGAGAACGGCCCGGATGCGGTGGATGATCCGGTACTTGTTGCCTGCCCATTTCAAAAAAGGTCGCTGTCGCATCTGCATGCACTCCCTTTGCGGATACCTTTCAGTTCGTCCCTGTCGCCTCTATCTCCTCCATCTTCTGTGATGGTGAACAGATAAACGCAAAAAAAGCCCCCGAAAAAAGGGAGCTTCCCGTCAGGAAAAGAGAGGGGGACCTTTGCGTTACGTTGACGTGCCGATCTTCCGGCTCTCTGCCTCATCGGCGCAGACCAGCCAACCATTGCCGATGGTGGCATTCCACATGCGGTCGATCTCTTCACGCAATTGGTACACATCGAAGGGCTTAATCAGATAGCCGATGGCGCCATCCTGTAACGCCTGCTGAATGAGGCTTTCATCGGAAAATGCGGTCATCAGCACAACCTTGATATAAGGATTCTGCTTCATCATCTGCAACATGGCCTGAACGCCATCCAGTCCAGGCATGCGCACATCCATCAAGACAAAAGGGATGTTGCACTCTCCCGCTTTGCGAACCGCTTCGATGCCGTTGGCGGCGGTGTAAACGTGATATCCGGCGTCTTGGAGGATGATCCGCAACAGCGAACGGACACCGGCTTGATCATCAACAACAAGAATTCTTTTTCCGGCTTCCATTGCTGCCTCACCTCTCGACAAAATCCGACAATCAATTTACAGATCATCATGTATTTACCAATTCTCCTTGCTTCCGCAAATTCCTGCCGAATTTTGAAATTCCGCCGGAAAAAAGAGACGATTTTCCTGAACTTTTTTGTTTCACATCGTCCTTGTTGCACCGTTTCAGCCGAGCCTTCTGCTATTTCGGCCCTTTTTCGACTCTTTTGGATCGAATCCCAATCTGAGGCAAGCTTCTCTTGCCTCTTGTATCTATTTTGGGGCCGAATACACCACCCTCCCTTTGATCCAGACCTGGCTGACAGTGCTGCGTACATCGAAGGGATGACCGTCCCAGAGGACCACGTCGGCCGCTTTGCCCGCTTCCAGGCTGCCGACGGATGCTTCCAATCCGAGAATGCGGGCGGCATGGAGGCTGATGGCGCGCAGTGCCGTCTCCTCGTCCATGCCGTGACGGACAGCCAACCCGGCGCAGAGGGGCAGGTACTGGATGGGGATGACGGGATGATCGGTCATCAGCGCCACCAGGACGCCGGCGGCATGGAGGATGCCTGCCGTGGCCGCTGTGATCTCCCGCATCTCCACCTTGGCCCGGTTGACGAGGGATGGGCCGACGACGGCGGGGACACCAGCCTGGGCCAATTCGTCGGCGATCAGGTGGCCCTCGGTGCAGTGCTCCAGCACCGCCTGCAAGCCATACTCCCGAATGATGCGCAAACCGGTGAGCAGGTCATCTGCCCGGTGGGCGTGCAGGCGCAAGGGGACCTGCCGCACAAGCAGCGGTTGCAGCGCCTCCCAGCGCAAATCGATTTCCGGCGCTTTGGACGGCTCGCCTGCCGTCTCCGACCGCCTGCGCCCATACTCGCGCGCCCGGGCCAGCGCCTCCCGCAAGAGCGCCGCCGAGGCCATGCGGGTGATGGGCGCCTTCTTCCGCTCCTTGTAGACGCGCTTCGGGTTTTCCCCGAGGGCGGCCTTGACGGCGGCGTTGTTGCGGACAACCCGTTCGGCGAGGGGGCCAGCCGTCTTCATGATCACAGCCTGTCCACCGACAATATTGGCGCTGCCCGGCAACACACAGACAGTCGTCACGCCGCCCCGCAGGGCGTCGGCAAAGGCAGGATCGGCCAGGTTGATGCCGTCTAACGCCTGCAGGTGGGGCGTCAGCGGATCCGACGTTTCGTTCAGATCGTCACCTTCGATGGGCGCCCCCTCTTCGACGATGCCGAGATGGCAGTGGGCGTCGATGAAACCGGGCAGGATCAGTTTACCCCTAGCGTCAATCACCACAACGGGCTGAGAGCGGACAGGTCCCTCCGGCACGACCTGGCGCCCTCCAGCGTCGGGTCCAACAACATCGGGGCCGATACCGCCAGGGCCGACGACATCTTGTTCACCCCCGTCAGGCCCCACAGCGATGATCGTCCCCTCATCGTCGAAAGCGACAAAGCCGGGGAAATAATTCTTCCCGGCCAGTGTGATCACATGTCCGCCACGAATCACTGTCGCCATGGTGTTACCCTTCCAGTGTAAAGGCCGCGCGCGTTTCGCCGACGACCTCTTTGACGTTGTTTTTCACAGCATAGCGGTCATGGGCAGCCAAGGCCTTGCGCTGCTCTGCCGACAAGAGGCCCAGTTGGCTCAAGGCCTCCAGGATGATCGGCCCAAGGACCTTCATGTTGCCGTCTTCAACCTTCGCCGCCAGGCCCCAGCCCTTCTCGGGCACAGCCAGGGCATAGACGCCGTCAGCGCCGATCTTGGCGACGACGGCCCCCTTTGTCACTGTCATCAAGTCTGTGTCGAGCCGCCCTGTCCCGGAGATCAGGAAGGGGTGAGCGATCATGGCCCGGCAGATGCGGGCGCAGGCCTTTCGCCGTTCCGCCGTTCCGTAGTTCGCCAGGCCCAACCGAGCAAAGGAAAGGGCGATGTTCTCCAACGGCATGCCATAGACAGGGATGCTGCAGCCGTCGACGCCGATGACCACATCCTCCGGTTTCACACCGGCCATATCGGCTACAGCGGTCAGGATCTCCACCTCGGCGGGATGCTTCGGGTCGCAGTAATTGTCGATGGGATATCCCTTGAACAAGGCGTAGGCGAGGACCCCTGTGTGCTTGCCCGAACAGTTACAATGAAGCACAGTCGGCTTCTGCCCGGCCGCCCGCAAGGCGTCAGCTGTTTTGCGGTCAAAGGGGGTGTGGGTACCGCAGGCCAGCGCCGTTTCAGCGAGGCCGATCCTCTGCAGCGATTCTAAGACGACGCGGCGGTGCTCCTCCTCACCGGCATGGGAGCTGGCGAAGATGGCCAGGTGTTCATCGCCGAGACCGAACTGTTCCAGCCCCCCCTGTTCAACGAGGGGCAGGGTCATCAGCGGTTTGGACGAGGAACGCATATAGGTGACGGACGGTTCGCCCACGGAGGCGACGCGGCGCCCCTCTCCGTCGACAACGACAATCGCGCCCCGGTGACGGTTTTCCACCATGGCGCCACGGACAACTTCGACAAGTACTGCGGACATGCTGACTCTCTCCTTCGTTGTATATTCACATGTCAACCGTAAGAACGGACGATGCAGAGGGTCGTATGGGCAGGTTGGGACAGATCGACGGTGTGCCCATTCCGCATCGGCATGCGCCGTTCATCAAAGACGATGCGCACGACAGGACGCGAGGGCAGTTTCGGGTTCGCTTTGACGACGATGCCGATTTCGCCGTTGCTCAGTTGGACGGCCGAGCCGATGCGGTAGATGGTGATGCTGTCCAGCAGCGCCTTGACGATCCGTTCCGGAAAAAGGGTGCCGCTGGCACCCATCAGATACTCGATGATCTCGACCGGGTTGTAACCCGGACGGTGGTTGCGCGTCGACGTCATCGCCTCAAAGACATCGGCCACACCCACCAACTGGCTGAAGAGGTGGATCTGCTTCCCCTGCAATCGGCGGGGATAGCCGGAGCCGTTCAGCCGCTCGTGGTGCTGCAGTGCTATGAGGGCGATCTCCTCCGGCAGCGCTGTATCCCGGACGAGGGTGTCATAGCCATGCTCCGTATGCTCCTCGATTCGGCGGCGGCTCTCGGGGCTCAGCGCCCCTTCGGCGAAGAGGACCTCCGGCGGCACTTTTTTCTTGCCGACATCGTGCAAAAGACCACCCAGTGCGACCAGGCGCAGGCTTTCTTCGGACAGGCGCATCGTCAGCCCCGTCAGCACCGCCAAAACGGCCACGTTGACGGCGTGCTTAAAGGTAAAAGCGTCCGTCGACTTCACTTCCAACAGGTGGTTGACTCGGTTGCGTTCACGGAGCAGACCACCGAACAGGGCCAACAAATCGCCGATTTCCTGGTCATGGCTCCCCTGCTGGGAGTAGTGGACGACGGCGCTGTTCACTTGCAGCAGAAGATCCTCTCGCAACAGCTCATAAAAGGCCTGTTCCTCCGGCGGCTCCCGGTCTTGAACAGCGCCTGCCCTGTCGGGGGCACTCTCATGCTCTCCTGCGCCTGCTATCATTCGGGTCAATCGCCCCGAAGCGCTTTTGGCGCTCTTACGGGCGAACTTTGAAGTGACCTCCACCCATTCTACGCCGAGGTTTTTCAAAAAGTGGATGCGTCGTTCATCTAAGACGGTGCCCCGAGGCAAGAGCAGGGCCCCTGTCTTCGTGTAGATGGGCTCGTCCAAAATCAATCCCTTTTGGACAGCGTCGATGTTGATCCGGCTCATCAACCCCCACCCCCAACGGATTCTCCCCTTTTTGCCATATCCCCCCTACAAGCTTCGGCAAAGAGGCGAAACAATCCTCTCGACTCGAGTTCAGAGTGACACAAATCTTCCGGGTGCCACTGCACCGCCACGATGAAGCCGGGCCCGATCCCTTCGAGGGCTTCGATGATCCCGTCCGGAGCGACGGCGACAGGCCGCAGTTCCCGACCGACGCGGTCGACAGACTGGTGGTGAAAGCTGTTGACCCGGCCGTATCCGGTGGGGTAGATCTCCCGCAGCCGGCTGCCGCCGGTCACCTCAATCGAGTGGGAGGGATGCCAGCGGGGCGCCTTCTGCTGGTGGCGCAGGGCGATCGGGCGCTGGCGAGGGATATCTTGGATGAGCGTCCCGCCCAGAGCCACGTTGAGGACCTGCATCCCCCGGCAGACGGCCAGGACAGGCAGTTGCCGCCGCAACGCCTCCGCAATGAGGGTCAATTCCAGGGCATCCCGCTCCGGGTCGACCTCTCCCAGGGCGGCATGGGGCTGCTGGCCGTAGCGCGCCGGGTCGATATCGCCGCCGCCGGAGAAGACGATGCCGTGGGCCATGTCCAGGTAGTTCCAGGGTTCCTCCGCTGCTTCGAGCGGAACGGGCCAGACGGTGAGGCCGGCGCTGGCGAGGGCCCGGCAATACTCCCGGCGAAGGGACAAGCGGCCCCGCTCAAAGGACGGCGTGAGCAGCACCCGCGGTCTGGACATGGCCTTCCCCTCCCGGTGGACATGTTTTGGGGCAAACAGAAAACCCGGGGGCATTTCCCGGGTTGTGGGTCCCTTTAGATATCGACAAGCCCCAGACTGATCTCCAGCGCCCGAGCGACCTTATCCATCATTTCGTCATCGAGCATGCCGATTTTTTCACGAAGGCGGGTCTTATCGATAGTGCGGATCTGCTCCAGCAAGACGACCGAATCCCGGTCCAGCCCGCTGCGGCGGGCTGGCACTTCCACATGGGTCGGCAGTTTGGCCTTGCTGATCTGGGAGGTGATGGCGGCGACGATGGTGGTGGGAGAGTATTGGTTGCCGATGTCGTTCTGAATGATCAGAACGGGGCGGGTTCCTCCCTGTTCCGAGCCGACGACCGGGTTCAGTTCGGCGTAGTAAACTTCTCCTCTGCGTATGGCCATAGGGGCTACCTGGCCAACCTCGCCTCGTACAGGCGCTCCACATCTACCTCGGCGACAAAGCCTTCCAGCGCAAGTTCCAGGTTGATGCGGGCCATTTCGGCATAGCCCCGGCGCATCTGATCGCGCAAGACCTTGCGCTTGTGCTCGCTCATGTATAAGTTCACCGCTTCCCGAATGAGTTGGCTGCGGTTCATCTTCTCGGCCATCAATACCCGATCCAGTTCGTCCAACAATGATTCCGGCAAGGTAACCTGAATGCGTTTCAACTCGGGCACACAGTGCACCTCCCAGGGATAATCCGCCTTCGTACTCCATTATAGTCATTGTGCCCCAAAGTACGCAAGGGTAACATAGCACCCCTGTTCATCCAATTTATGGCACATAGTGACGAGGCACCCGCGGCGAGATGCCGCTCAGGATCTCGTAGGAGATCGTCCCATCCGCCCGCGCCCAGTCCTCGACAGGCGCCGTTCGCCAGGTGCCACCTTCCTGCCAGCGCCCGAAGAGGGTGACCTCGTCCCCCTCGGCCAGTTCGGCGTCGCCGATGTCGATCATGAACTGGTCCATGCAGATCCGACCGACCTGGGGAAAATAGCGCTCTCCTTTATAGGCACCGATGCGGCCCGACAGGGTGCGGCGGATCCCGTCGGCGTAGCCGAGGGGGATCGTGGCGATGCGCGTCCGCCGGGGACAGCGGTATGTACAACCGTAACTGATCGGCGTCCCGGCGGCGACCTCCTTGATAAAGATGATGCGGGCCTTGAGGGTCATCACCGGCACCAAAAAGGCCCCGTCCCACCTGACCCCATCGAAGGGCGATGAGCCGTAGAGGGCGATTCCCGGACGCACCCCTTCCAGGTGGGACTCGGGGAGATCCAAGATGGCCGCCGAGTTGGCCATATGCCGCATCGGGATATCGAGACCGGCCTGTTGTAACCGCCCGGTGATCGTCAAAAACCGCTCCAACTGCTCCCGGGCGAAGGACTTGTCGGGCTCATCGGCTGTGGCGAAGTGGCTGAAGACGCCTTCGACGGCGATCCCCGGCAGCCGGGCGATGGCCAGCATCTCCCGCACACCTTCATCACCCTGAAAACCGACGCGGCCCATGCCCGTCTCGACCTTCAAGTGGATCCGCGCCGTCCGACCCAGCCGCAGGGCCGCCGCCGAAAGGGCTTCCGCCACCGTCCGACAGTAGACGGCCTGGCTGAGGTCTTCAGCGACGACGCGGTAACAGGCTGCCGGCGGGGTGTACCCCAGGATCAGGATGGGCGTTGTGATCCCGGCGTCTCGCAGTTTCAGCGCCTCATCCAGCAAGGCCACGACAAAGCAGTCTACGCCCTGACGGACGGCTTCCCAAGCCAGCGCGACGGCGCCGTGACCGTAGCCGTCGGCTTTGATCACCGCCATCAAGCGAGCCTGCGGTTGTGTCGCCCGGCGCAAGACCTGCAGGTTGTGGGCAAAGGCGCTGAGGCGGATCTCCGCCCAGGCGGGTCGCCCATCGGCAGGGTAAGCGCCGGCAGCCGCCGTGAATCCTTTTGCCTGAGAGTCCACGGCGCTGGGGAGGTTATTTTCGCCGATTTCGCTTTCCAGCGCAGTGTCCATTCCATCGCCCCTCACTCAAAGTCGGTGACGAGCGCCCGAAGGATGTCAGCGCGGGTGACGATCCCGACCAGTTTGCCGTTCCGAAGCACCGGCAGGCGGTTGACCTGCTGCTCTGTCATCAAGCCGGCCATCTCCGAGACTCGGGCCTCCTCCTCGACGGTGATCACGTCGCCCGTCATGATCTCTTCAGCCCTCAAGGCGATAGACTTGCGGAATTCCTCTGCAAAGCGCTTGGGGCTTTCCAGGTAGATCATGCCGCCCAAGAGGGAGATGAAGCTGGGGTAGCGGAGGTCTTTATCCTTGAACAACAGATCCCCTTCGGAAATGATCCCGATAACGTCGCCCTGACGGGAAATGACAGGCACACCGCTGATCCGCTTCTCGATCATCAGTTTGACCACGTCAGCCACAGGGGTATCGGGGTAGACCGTGTAGACCTCCCGGCTCATGATCTCGGAGGCCGTCAAATCTTTCGAACTCATCAGGCACCCGCCTTTCTCTTCCGCTGCATCCCTTTGTCAGGCCAGCTCCAGTTGCAGCCAAGCCTCGGCCAGACTGCCGGCGATATCGCCGGCGCTCATGGCGCGCTGGCCGAGCCGCCGGGCCGAACAATCGCCGGCCAGCCCATGGATATATACGCCCAACGCCGCCGCTCGCTCGGCGGCAAACCCCTGGGCGGCCAGGGCGCCGATGATCCCGGCGAGGACATCGCCGCTGCCACCGGCGGCCATCCCCGGGTTCCCCGTCGGATTGACATAGACCTGCCCGTCCGGTGTGACCACCAGGGTGCGGGCACCCTTTAGAACGATGATACAACCCCACTCCCGGGCATAGCGCGTCGCCACACCGGCCCGATCCGACTGGACCGCCACTGTGTCGCATCCGGCCAAACGGGCCATCTCACCGGGGTGAGGCGTCAAGATGACGGGCCCTTTCGCCGCTGCCAACAGGTCGATGTTGTCTGCCAGGGCGTTGAGGCCATCGGCGTCGATGACGACCGGTCCGACGGCGCCTTCCAGGCAAGCGAGGAGGAAATCGGCCCGTTCCGCCGCCCGTCCCAGCCCCGGCCCGACGACAGTGGCCGTAAAGGCGCTTCGATCACGCTCCTGCAAAGACTGCCCCGTCAAACCGCCTGCTTGATCCGGCAAAGACCAGGTCATCGCTTCCGGAACCTGCGGGGCGACAAGGGGGAGGATCGTTTGCGGGACGGCCACCGTCAGCAGACCAACACCCGCCCGCAACGCACCCAGCGCCGCCAGCACGACGGCACCAGCCATCCCTGCCTGGCCGCCGGCGATCAGCAAATGGCCGAAATCCCCCTTGTGGGCCGTCGCCGGCCGCCGCCGAAGCCAACTCCGACAGAGCTCCTCCGTCAAAAGCGCCCGAGGGATATGGGTGCTCTCGATCATCTCCCGCGGCAGGGAGATGTCAGCCACAACGATCTCGCCGGCTGCCGATGCGCCCGGCTCCACCGCCAAGCCGAATTTCGGCAGCCCCAAGGTGACCGTGACGGTTGCGCGCAAGCAAGCAGAAGGGATTTTTCCGGTATCGGCTTCGAGCCCGGAAGGGAGATCGACAGCCACGACAGGCAATCCCGCCTCATTGATTATCTCAAAGGCGCGGCTCGCCAGCTCCGGTGTCGAGCCGGTAAAACCGGTGCCGTAGACGGCGTCCACCACCAGATCGGTTGACAGGATCGCCATCCGCAACGCGTTCAGGTCCTTGGGATCCATGAGGGCATAGACCTTCCCGCCCATGCGCTGATAGATGGTCAGATTGGTCAGCGCGTCGCCGCGCACCTCCCGCTCAGAAGCCAGCAAAAAGAGTTTCACCTCGGCGCCGCTGTTGACCAGGTGCCGAGCGGACACAAAACCGTCTCCGCCGTTGTTGCCCTTGCCGCAGAGGAGCAACACCCGTTTCCCCCGGATGCCGCCGGGGAATTGGCGGGAGACCTCACGGGCAACCTGAATACCGGCATTTTCCATCAGAAGCAGCGAAGGGATGCCGAACTCGTCTGTAGCCCGTGCGTCGAAACGCCGCATCTCCTCCGCCGTTACAAGTCGCATCGCATCGCCTCCTCCCGCTTTGTCCGCCAGGCGATCACAGTGGCGATGGCATGGTCTCGGTCATGGGACAGGCTCACAGACCAGCCGTTCCAGCCTGACTTCTCCACAAGACCTGCGGCAGCGCCGGTGAAGAAGAGCTGCGGTTTTCCCGCAGGATCGCGCAGCACCTCCATCTCCGTCAAGGCCGGCGAGCAGCCTGCCGGCAACGCCTTGATCACCGCCTCTTTGGCGGCAAAGCGAGCGGCAAAAGACTGCCAGGGGTTGGGTCGGCTCTCGCACTCGGCGATCTCAGCCGGTGAAAAGACACGCCGCAAAAAACGCGGATGCCGCTGCGCCGCCTCGCGGATGCGTGAAATCTCTACGATGTCACAGCCCACAGCCATGGAATCCACAGAAATCGTCGCCTCACAGTTGTTCAAAAATAGTATATCCTGAGAATAAATGCCAAAACCCTGCTTGACATACAGGGTTTTGGCGATTTTTACAACGGTCGGGCTTGCAGTTCGGCCTTTTCCCGCTCCGTTAAAATTTTGTCGAGATCCAACAAGATGAGCAGGCGTTCGTCTACCTTACCGACGCCTGTTAAGTAGTCCGAAGAGATGGTGCTGATCATCGGCGGCGGCGGTTCAATGGCGCTCTGAGGCATCCGCAGCACCTCCGTGACGGCGTCGACGATGATGCCCACCGTATGGCGTTCCACATTGACGACGATGATCCGCGTATTCGCCGTATGTTCTTCCTGGACGAGGCCGAAACGTTTTTTCAGATCGATGATCGGGATGATCTTGCCCCGCAGGTTGATGATCCCCTCGACAAAGGAAGGCGCCTGCGGGATCTTGGTCGGCGTCAACAGGCGGTTGATCTCCTGCACCTGCGTGATGGGCACCCCGTATTCCTCCGCGCCAAGCCGGAAGACGACCAATTGGATCTCACCCGAATCGCCTTTGATCTGGCTCATAGCCATTCCTCCCTTCACTGCCTGCCTCCGCGCAGGCCTCTCGTTCAATGTATCGCCGCAGGTTATTCCCTGCGAAGGTATTTTGCAAGCCGGATCGTATTGCCCTTTTCATTGAAGGGCACTTCATCCATGGCGGCCCGGATGAGCAGCAACCCCCTCCCCGTCTCACTGAGCGGATCAAAGGCTTCACTGAGCGGATCAGAGGCCGCCTTTCGGGGATCGAACCCGTCGCCTTGATCAGAGATCTCCACCCAAAAATGATCCTCTCCCACCGCATAGCGGAGGGTCACCTCTTTTTCCGGATTTTCCCGGTTCCCATGGACCACTGCATTCACGAGCGCTTCGATCAGGGCCAGCTTGATGAAGTCTAGATCCAACGCCTCCCAAGGGAGGGTGCTCACTTCGCCGATCACCCGCTCAACCGCTGCTTCCACATGGGCCAGAGAACTGGCGAATCGTATAAGTTCTATCGCCGCCACCAAGTTCTCCCTTCCTTCAGGCGATTCATGTCACTTCCGGAGCCCCCTCCGGGCACCGGCGCGTCGAGCACCTCGCCCCAATCGGCATCAACAAAACAGCATGGCTTCCTCATCATGCATCCTTGTCGCCCCGGTTCCGATTCCCCTTTTTCAGTACACCGCTTCGAGCCAATACACCTATTCGAGTCGTCAGGTCGAATGTCCTCCATCAGCGCATCGACAGAGCAAAGAGGCCCACTTCTCATCCTGCGATGCCTGCAACGCTCCGCTTCCCCGGATTCGAACTGAATCTCGATCAGCCCGACGGCGTTCCCGCTGGCGCATTTCTTGATCTGCTTTTTTTATTTCGCCACAAGGGGCCAGATTCCTTTTGCCTCTGTGTAATCCCTGTCGAAATCAGAAATACTTGTTGACAGCCTTTCGGTCATGAGATACATTTTGATCAAATACCCTACCGGGGGTATCGTAATGAAGGGAGGCTGCCGATGAAAACCGGCGACAACAGAGAGACCTCCGGAGAATCCTCCGCTCTCATCGATGGGGCAAACAGTCCGCCACTGCCGGCGCGAAACCGGCAAGACTTGATCAACCGCATGCGCCGGCTCGAAGGGCAGGTTCGCGGGATCACCAAGATGATCGAAGACGAACGCTACTGCGTCGATATCCTCTTCCAGATCAGCGCCGCCCGGGCGGGCCTGCAAAAGGTCGGTCTTTCCATCTTGGAAAACCACACCCGAAGCTGTGTGACCTCCGCCATCAAGGAGAACCGCGGTGACGAGATGGTGGCCGAACTGATCGATGTGCTGGATCGCTTCATGAAATAACGAATGCCAACGGAAGGAAGGATTGTCCATGACGGACGGTTCCGGCGGTGACAACGCCGCAGTCGCCAAAGTGACCCTGCTTGTGTCCGGGATGACCTGCGCCGCCTGCGCCAACCGCATCGAACGGAAACTGAACCGCCTTCCCGGCGTGATCACTGCCTCTGTCAATCTGACGACGGAAAAAGCCGTCGTCGAATTCTACAGCGGTGAAGTGAAAGCGGGCGATCTGATCGAGGCCGTTGTCGCGCTCGGCTTTCAGGCCCGCCTGGCCGAAGCGGTCGTAAGCGCCGACAGCGAGCAGGAACAGTTGCGCCGCCAATGGCTCCTCTTCGGGGCGTCGGCGGCCCTATCGCTGCCCCTGCTGCTTGTGATGATCGGCGAAATGACCGGACTTCCCCTCCCCGTCTGGCTGCTCGCCAAGCAGACCCAGTTTCTCCTGGCGACGCCGGTCCAGTTCGGCGCCGGTTGGTCCTTCTACAGAGGCGCCTGGAAGGCGCTGAAAAACGGTAGCGCCAACATGGACGTGCTCGTCGCCCTGGGCACATCGGCTGCCTACTTCTACAGCGTCTATGTCACCTTTTTCAGCCCTGCCGCCCACCACACCGATCATGTCTATTACGAGACTAGTTCCATCTTGATCACGCTGATCCTGCTCGGCAAGACCCTCGAAGCCGTGGCCAAGGGCCGCACCTCCGAGGCGATCAAAAAACTGATGGGTCTTAAGGCCAAAAGGGCCCGTGTCATCCGAGGCGGCCGTGAGTTGGACATCCCTGTGGAAGCGGTGCTCGCCGGCGATCTGGTCGTCGTCCGCCCCGGCGAAAAAATCCCTGTCGACGGCGTCGTCGAAGAGGGCGCCTCCGCCGTCGATGAGTCCATGCTGACCGGCGAGAGCCTACCTGTCGACAAGCAGCCCGGTGACACCGTCATCGGCGCCACCCTCAACAAGCAAGGCAGCTTCAAGTTCCGGGCTACCAAAGTGGGCCGCGACACCGCCTTGGCCCAGATCATCAGCGTCGTCGAGGAGGCCCAGGGCTCCAAGGCGCCCATTCAGCGGCTGGCCGACACCATCTCCGGTTACTTCGTCCCCGTCGTCGTCTCCCTGGCTGTCATCACCTTCTTTGTCTGGTATTTTGCCGTTGCGCCGGAAAACTTCACTCGGGCCTTGCTGAACTTTACGGCCGTACTGGTCATCGCCTGCCCCTGCGCCCTCGGCCTGGCGACGCCGACGTCAATCATGGTGGGCACCGGCAAGGGCGCTGAAAAAGGCATCCTCTTTAAGGGCGGCGAGCACTTGGAAAATGCCCACAAGGTCACGGCTGTCATCCTCGATAAGACGGGGACGATCACGAAAGGCAAGCCCGAGTTGACCGATCTCATCGGCCTTGGCGACTGGGCAGGCCGGGAAGCGGAACTGCTGACCATCGCCGGACAGGTGGAAAAACCTTCAGAGCATCCCCTGGCCGAGGCGATCGTCAAAAAGGCTGCCGAATCGGGTTCCCCCATAAAAGATCCGGAACGCTTCCAGGCCATCCCCGGCCATGGCGTCATCGCCACCGTCGACGGGCGGCAAGCGTTGTTAGGCACGCGCCGCCTGATGGCAGAACAGGGTCTTTCCTACCGGGAGCATGAGCCGCTCCTGGAAAGACTGGAAAAGGAGGGCAAGACGGCCATGCTGCTCGCCTTGGACGGCCAGGTGATCGCCGCCATCGCCGTGGCGGACACGGTCAAGGAGTCATCGGCCCAGGCCATCGCCGAGCTGAAGGCCATGGGGATCCAGGTCTGGATGATCACCGGCGACAACCGCCGCACCGCCGAGTCGATCGCCCAAAAGACGGGCGTCGACCATGTCATCGCCGAGGTGCTCCCGGAAGACAAGGCCCGGGAGGTGCAAAAGCGCAAAGAGGAAGGCCATGTGGTGGCCATGGTCGGCGACGGCATCAACGACGCGCCCGCCCTGGCCATGGCCGATGTGGGCATGGCCATCGGCACCGGCGCTGATGTGGCTATGGCGGCGGCTGACATCACCCTCATGTCGGGCGACCTGCGGGCCATCGCGGCGGCCATCCGCCTCAGCCGCGCCACCATGGCCAATATCCGCCAGAATCTGTTCTGGGCGCTGATCTACAACAGCCTCGGCATCCCTGTGGCGGCAGCGGGGTTTTTGAGTCCCGTCATCGCCGGGGGGGCGATGGCGTTCAGTTCCGTCTCGGTGGTGATGAATGCGTTGCGGTTGCGGCGGGTTGAGCCGTACCGTCCTGAGCGCCTCTGAAACCAATAAAAACCGACCGCTAAATCTCTGCGAAATCGTTGAATAGTGCAGGGGGAAGCCGGGCCGTTCGCTAAGCGTTCCGCGGCGGCTCACTGGCCGGTTCCGCTGGCGCGCCAAAGCTCTCGGGCTAGTCTGCATGTCGATGGCGCGCCGGACGCTTCACCGGCTGCGCTCGCTCTTCGCCGCTCCACGCAAACCGCTCACGGCCCGGCTTCCCCCAGACACTTTTCGGTAATACGGCGAGACTAAAGACGACAACTTTCTTGGCCCGAATACGGTTACCTTGCTACCTTCCGGCCTCACTGGCCGGCAGTAATAAAAACTTTAAGGAGGGTTTCTCATGACGGATGTAACGTTGAAGGTGGAAGGCATGTCCTGCGGGCACTGCAAGGCGGCGGTGGAGAAGGCGCTGAAAGGCTTGCCTGGTGTGGCTTCAGTCGCCGTTGATCTGGCGGCCAAGGAGGTTGCGGTCCGCTTTGACGGAACGGAGACCGGGATCGAGGCGATTAAGACCGCCATCGACGACGCCGGGTATGATGTAGTCTCCTGATCTCTCCTCCTCTTCCCCGCCGGCGCGCCGGCGGGGTTGCTTTTTGACAATCTCCGATGAAGCCGGAGACTTTTTGGCTTTTTCCCTTGCGCATTTCTGCAAAGTGTGATAAATTCTTTAGTTGTGTGGCTTCACGCCACTCCCTGCTCCGTTCATGAGACGGGGCCATATGTCCGAAGGGAGGTGCCGATTGTGCGCGAATACGAAGCTGTAGTGCTGGTTCGCCCCAACCTGGAAGAGGAGGCCCTGCAAGGGGTCATCGACAAGTTCGTCAACCTTGTTCCTCAACAAGGTGGCGAGGTTGTCAAGGTGGACAAGTGGGGGAAACGCCGCCTCCAGTACGAAGTCAAGAAGTTCAAAGAGGCTTTCTACTTCCTCCTGAACTTCAAGGGCGAACCTGCTGTCGCCCAAGAGCTGGAGCGCGTCATGAAGATCTCGGATGACATCATCCGCTTCCTGGTCGTCCGCAAAGACGAACAGTAACGCCTGCCCGCCGAATCATCTATCCTTCCAGAGGGAAAAGGAGGTTTGAACCATGCAAGACAGAGGCGATAAGCCTGAACGCAGAAGCCGCAAGGGACGCCGTCCCCGCCGTCGCATCTGCTTCTTCTGCGTCGACAAGATCGAAACGGTCGACTACAAAGAAGTGGGCAAACTGCGCAAGTATATCACCGAACGGGGCAAGATTCTTCCCCGCCGGGTGTCCGGTTGCTGCGCCAAGCACCAGCGCCAGTTGACCAACGCCATCAAGCGTGCCCGCCATGTGGCCCTGCTGCCGTTTACCGTGAACGAATAGAAGCTGTTTTTTTGAAGCCGGAGAGATCTGAAAAATAAGGATCGCTCCGGCTTCATCCTTTTGTAGGTTTTTTTGTAGGTTTTTTATCCTGAATGTCGAATTTTTCCCTTGCCCATGACGCTCGGCGCAGTGACCCATTCCCGAAAGCGGCCGAATATGATGTGGGAAAACTTTCTCGCCTACCCCGGAACTCCCGCTCCCGGAAAGGAGTGATCCTCTTTGCAACCACTGTTCGCGCCCGGTTCCGCCCCGCCTGAAGGGCCTTCACGGGAAGAGATCCCATCTGTTTCCGACTCACCAGGCAAACCGTTGGAACCCCTTCTCGCGGACGGCTCGGTCCGACGGATCCCTTGGCGCAAGACAGTCGCCCTCGCATCCGTACTGGGTATGACCCTGGCAACGGCGGGATGTTCGGACGATCCCCCGCCTCCGCCTGACGATGGGCAAGTCAGTGCCGCTCAAGAGGCTTTCTACGAAGAAGCGGAAGATGTCGACGACAATGATCTATTCGTCTACAGCGGCGGCCATTACTACCCCTATCGCAGTTTTAACGGTCCCATGGCGGGAAACACCATCGTCCGTAAAGATAATGGGACCTATGTGCCTTATACGGGGTCTAAACACCCCCCTTCATGGACAGCCAACCCCGGTTACGTAAAGCCGGCAACCAGCGCCTCCAAGCCGACGACATCGAGCGGCGTCGGCACGGTAACCCGAAAGTCGAACGGCGGTTCCGGCAGTTCCTTCGGATCTTCCGGTTCCTCTGCCAGCTTCGGTTCATCCTCCTCCGGCGCCCGGTCCGGCTCCTCCTCGAGCGGCGGCTGATATTGACGATATCAAAAGGAGGATCCCCCATGCAACTCATCACGGATGTGGATCAAGCCATGGTATCCCTCTCCTTGAACAAAACAGCGCCCCTCTCCGCCGAAGTCGTAGAAGAGGTGCTCATCCGCCTAGAAGAGCAGCAGCGCCATTACCTCCTCACCTACTACCCGCAGGCGGGCGAGCGCCAAGAACACTGGCTGGTGCAAATCCCCGAATCAGTGGGCCAGTATGTGCCCAAAGAGCCTTTGGCCCCGACGGTGGAAGCGGCCCTGACCAAGTGGCTCTTGCAACGCCGGGTGCTCGTTGACGGCGATATGGCCATCACATTGGCTGAAGGTCTTTGTGCCCTGGGGTTGTCTTATCTCTGCCTCTACCATCCCCCATCGCCCCAGGAAGAGGCTCACTTCGAGTTCCGCAAACCTGAGTACCAGGGCGCCCTGCTCTTTTAGGGGGGGGGAATCTTGCGCATCTCCCCCGTTTTGTTGGAAGACCGCGAGGCTTATTTGGACTGCTGGGAAGCTGTGGCCGATGGCTTTGAAAAGAACTTCGCCTTTTCCTGGGCTTTTGACGCCCAGGGACAGCACTTTCTCAATCTGCACGCCTTCGTCCTGACGGCAGAAGAAGCTGCGGCTATCTGCGAGGCGCAAAGGCGAGTGACGGAACTGTTCCATGCCGTTGCCCTCTTCCTCGACAGCCATCCCGAAGCCCTCGACGCGCTCGGGATCCCCGATATCCTAAAGCCCCAGTGCTTGCGCCGCCCTCTCCCTTACCTGACCGCCCTCGGGCGTTTCGACTGGTATCTGACGACGGCTGGACCCAAGTTGCTCGAATTCAACAGCGAAACACCTTTTGGTCAGATGGAGGCCTGCCGGTTGCAGCCTGAACTGGCCCGCCTGTTTCATCCCGATCTAGCAGACCCCAATCGGGATATCGCCGACCGTCTGGGCGAGGGGCTGCGCGATTCCTTCCGCCGCCAAGGTGGAACGAGTGCGTCAGTAGTCGCCATCGTCGGCTTTTGCGCCGATCCGGAAGAACTAGCCATCCTGACCCTGATCCGGGAACTGGCCGACTACCCCTGCCCTGTCCTGATCGGCGATGTACAGGCCCTATCGGTGAATCACGCCGGTCAACTGTGCCTGGGCGGGGCACCGGTAGACCTGTTGCAGTCCTTCTATTCCGTCGAGTGGTATGCCCGCGATCCCGGCGGCCCTCAGTTCGTCGACTGCCTCGCTCAGGGACGGGTTAGGCTGATCAACCCGCCCTCCACCCTGATCCAGCACTCCAAGGCGCTCTTCGCCCTGCTCTGGCTGATCGCGCCCCAACTGGCGGCGCCCCTCCGTCAAACCGTCGAGCGTTATATCCCGTACACGGCCCTCGATCCCGATCCCCTGCTCGGCCGGCCTGCCTTGATCAAACCTATGCACAACCGAGAGGGCCTCGGCATTCTTTACTGCGAGTCCCTTTCCCTTCACGATGTGACACGAGATGACGTGATCTACCAGGAACGGGTGGACGCCATCGCCGTCCCCTTTCCGACGATGCGCAACGGCAGGTTCCGGGAGCGGCGCCTCTTGCCGACGATCGGCGCCTTCTGCGCCAAAGATGAATTGATCGGGTATTACACCCGTTTCAGCCCCTTGATCGCGGGGCCCCGGGACGTCTGCTGGGCGCCCACCCTGATTGAGGGAAACTGACAGAAGGGAGCGATTGCATTGGTTCCGGTGAATTTTTACAACGCCCTGCTGTATTTCGCCGTCTCGGCCTCGATCCTGTTGGCCGCCGTTTGGGTCTTCTTCCGGGTCACCCCTTACAATGACGCCGAGGAGATCCAAAAAGGCAACGGGGCCGTCGGCCTCACCCTGTCTTCTAAACTGGTCGGCCTCGCCTTGATCCTCTGGTCAGCCATCTCCCACAACGACACCCTGTCGGAGACAGCCATCTGGGGTTCTTTCGGCGTTGCGCTGATGATCTTCTCCTACCTCCTCTTCGACTGGCTGACGCCCAATCTGGCCACCAGAGAAGAACTGCAAAAAGGCAACAGGGCCGTCGCCTGGATCCAATCAGGCATCTTCATCACCCTCGGCTTGATCATCAACGCCTGCATCAGCTAAGACGAAAGGCCGCTTTTTCTCGACCACCCGAGGGTACAGAACACCCGGCTCTGGCGGGACGATGTCCCGCACCCGGATTTCAAAGATATGTTCGTTGTCAAAGTCGAAGAGATAGGCGAACTTCTGCCTGGACCGGAGATTCAACCGGATCAACTGGGCCTTATTCGCCTGGGCGGCAGAACCGGTGCGCGGTCCGCCAAACTCGGCCGCTTTATCAAAAAGCCGGTTGTTGAGATAAAAAGCGTAGCGGCGATCATCCTTCCAGTCAAAAGCTTGCTGGATGATCTCGTGCAACTGGTGCAGCGTCTGTTCCCCGGCGACCTCCACGTCGCGCGAGAGGCCCGGCGCTCCTTTTTGTTTTACACGGAAGCGGTAGATCGAGCTGCCGGCACTGTACGAAATGGCACCGGCAACAGGATCGCCGGCCCTTCCTGCCGCGGCGATTGCCAACAACCTGCCTAATAGGCGAGCCACCTCTCCCAATGCTCTCCAACCCGCATCGGCAAGATAGGCATCCCACGACAGTTCCCGCTCTTTTCGCCGCCGGTCAAAGTGCTCCCGCAACGGTTTGACAAACCGATCGTCCACCTCCAGACAGCCGAGCAGGCAGCAACGGTCTCCCAGCGGAAGCAGACGGGCGAAGAAAGACCGTCCCGCCTCGGGGGGCTCGAAGTAGCTATGCAAAGGGAGTTCCTGTTCCTGATCGCGCAACAAATCCCGAAGGCGGCAGCAGCTTTCCGCTCGCCACTCGAGAACCTTGTACAGTCCAAAGGGTTGATCTCGCCAATTCCGAAGCACCTCAGCCAGGCGAGGGTGGAGCAGATCGGGTTCGTGGCGCAGGCCGGGCGGGTGGCGATCGGACGGCAAGGCCATGGCCAGGTATTCGAGCAGCAAGCCCCGGGCGAGCGAATTCGGGCGCAACAGCAGTTCGGGAGAGGCGCCCATCCGGTTGCCCAACAGGACGATGGCCTGGGCCAGATCGGTCCGTTCCCCGCCATCGAGCCACTCGCTCCAGGCGCGCAGTACCTGGGACCAGTAAACCTCCGGCGCCGGCGGATCCTGGAGTGCCTGTCGCCATTCCTCCGGCAAGCCAAGGATCTCCGGGTTCAATACCGACATCGCCTTGACCAATCCCCGGCGCCAATCATCAAAAGAATGGCCATCGACACTGCGCAGACGTTCTGAAAAAGCCGGATACAGCCATAGGGGCAGCTGCCCCTGCTCCGTAGGCGGTGATGCTCGGTTGAAGAGGCGCCGCTCCCACAGGTGCATGCGGCTTTCATCCTTGCCCAGGATGACCAGTTCCCCTCCGATCAGGAAGAAACTGCAACGGCGATCCTGCCCTTCATCGAGCAGGCTCTTCCAATGAGAAGGCCGCTCTTCCCAGTAGTCATTGACCCGCAAAAGGGGAGTGAAAAGCTCGTCACTGCCGTCCAGATAGCCGGTCACCCGGAGCAGGTTACGCCTTACGTCATAGACCCGATACCAAAAGGGCTCACGCAAGCGCCTCAGCTTCTCGGCCATTGTCAAGCTGTGCGGTTCCGATGCCCAGACCGTCTGGACCCACCAGTGCATGCCGACCTGATAAAGGGTAATTTCCAGTTGCGATTCCACACAGGGATGACCGAGAATGTCCAGGATCAGCGGTTTCTCGATGACAGAGCTCTTGAGCCAACGGACGCTGTACCGGCACGTCCCTTCCCCATGGCCGGGACGCGGCGCCCTTTCCGACAATCGGCTAAGGTGAACATGCTCCGATTTCCAAGGCGAGATCAACGCAACATTCAGCAGATCCTCCGCCAAAAAATCGACCGCCCCACTGCCTCCTTGGAGATCGGACCGGCGCCCCTTATCCGAATCTTTCCGCTGTGCCATCCGCCGGCGCATGCGGGCATGGATGTGCCAAGGCGCCAGGGGCTCGCTCACGGGAAGATCGGCCTCTAGGAGACGTGCTTCCAGTGCCCGCCACCAAGGGAGCCCGTCCGGAGGGCCGAGGGGACCTCGAAGCGCCCCTTCTAACTCATAATCGTAGTTTTGCCAGGCATGGAGCCAGGTGAAGATCGTATCCTCTTGCGACATGCCGCGGGGGCGAAGCTTGTGCAGCAGCCTGCGGCTCTGTTCCGCCGAAAGCGCCGGCAGCGGCTGCAAGCTGCCGATCAACCTGCCCAGTTCCGGCCACTGCTCACCGACGACGGTGAGGTTGTCTCTGCTGCCATCGATGGCCTGCCAATGCCGGATCAGCGACTGGACAGCCTGCCCCAGTTCATCGCGGCTGACGGGAACCTCATGATTGACTCCGCTTTCCCACTGCCACTCCTGCCGGCTCATCTCCTGCCAGATCAGGAAAGAGGCGTCAGCAGGATTAAAACTCAATTGTCCCAGGCAAACCGTCAACGACTTGCCCCGACCTTGCCAGGCGGCGCGAAAACGGAACGCCGAATGGAACCAGCGAATCTCTCTCTGCGCATAAGCGCCGATAAAGGTTTGCCCGGTATTCCCTTCTTGGGGTTCTCTCTTCCGGTTCAAGAAAAGGATGTTCGACTGGCTCATTGGTCGATGACCCTTCTTTCTCGCCAATAAAAATGCCCCCGTAAAAAGGGGGGACCCAGAACAAGGTTTCTGAAATTCTGTTGTGTCAATCTTTCTCCGAAGTCCCAGAGCGTGCCGAAAGGCCCCCGAAAGAGGCAGATTGTTCTTTTATACGCTATCCTATTCGCGGTGCCCCCTTGCATTCCTGCCTTACAGATCCTTTTTCTCAAAAAAGTGGACAGCCACACCTACGGCAGCGATCAGATAGGCCATCGCGTAGACAACCATGGCACCGCTCGGCGGAGAGGCGGCGCCGAAAGGCCCCTGCGCCAAGGCGACCACCGGGGTGGCTTCCTGGACCGTCACGACCGTCATCAGTTTGCGGAAGAGCGCATCAATGGGAATGACGAGACTGACAATTATGCCGATATCCACAAGGGCGGCTTTGTGAACGATGCTCCCGATCTGTTCCAAAAAGCCGCCCACCGACGCCAGCACATAGAGGAGCACCGTCACGATCCCGGCAGTCAGGGGACGCAGGAGGGTGCTGAAGAGCAATGCCGCCGCCAACAAGACCAAAGGTTGCAAGACAAAGAGGAATGCGCCGTAGAAACCATGGCCAGCGTCGAGCAGAGCAAGGGACTTTCCGTTGTAGAACCGGTTCAGGAGCAGGATGCTGCCATAGAGCAACAAGCCAAATCCGGCGAGCATGGCGGCGTGACCGCAAAATTTGCCCACGATGACGGCCCGGCGGGTCAGGGGCTTCGACACAAGGGCATGAAGCAACCCTGTCTCCACCTCAGTCGCGATAGCGCCCACGCCGGCGAGCATGGCCAGCAGGGTCAGCAGAAAGGATGCGAAATAGAGACCCGCTCCCAGCAGTTGGTTGCCCACGATCTGACGCAGCACCGGCTGCTGCCCTCGCAATGCCTGCAATCGCTCAAACTCCCGGGCAGCGAAATCGAGGCCGATGGCGTAGAGCAGCAAGAAAAGCAGCGAAAGCAGGAGCGCCGCCAAGAAGACCTTCTTGCGGGCGGCTTCCAGGAAGGTGAGACGGGCGAGGATCAGCATGGCTCAAGCCCCCTCGACGAAGTGCAAGAATAACGTCTCAAGAGATTCCACCTGCGGCGTCACCTCATAGACAGCCATCCCCGCCTCGACAAGGGCCTGAACAAGCGGCGGCGCAGCGAGGCGCCCGGCGTCTACGGTGAAGACGAGTTCCTGTAGCGCCATGCCGGAGGCCTCCCTATTCTTTTCTGCATCGAGGCTTCGCTGGGAGACTAAGGAAAACCCAGCGGCGGAGACAGCCGCTGCCAGCCGCTCCGGTGAGGCGCCGCCCACGACGGCGCGGATCCGGCTCGCCTGCGCGGCCAGTTCCTTCCAGTCGCCCTGGTAGATGAGCCTCCCCCCCTTGATGATGGCGATCCGGTCACAGACCGTCTCCAGTTCGCTCAGGAGATGACTGTTCAGGAAGACCGTCACACCGGCATCACGGAGCCTCGCCAACAGCTCCCGGACCTCCTTGCGACCGAGGGGATCGAGGGCCGATGTGGGTTCATCGAGAAAAAGCAGTTCCGGCTTCGGCAACAGGGCGCAAGCCAAGCCGATGCGCTGCTGCATCCCCTTGCTGTAGCTGCCGACAGTCCGATCGGCCCATCCCTCCATCCCGACGAGCCGGAGCACCTCCGACGCACGCCGCGCCGACTCTTCCGGCGTCAACCCGTACAGAGCGGCGTGCAGACGCAGCAGATCGGCTCCGGTCAGCCAGTCGTGGTAACGAAAATTTTCCGGCAGATAGCCCACCTTGCGCCGAATCTCCACATCGCCGAGAGGCTTTCCCAGGATGCGCGCCTGCCCCTCTGTGGGGTGGATCAGGCTGACGAGCATTTTGACCAGGGTGCTCTTGCCGGCACCGTTCGGTCCCAGCAGACCGAAGAGGGCGCCGCGAGGGACCTGGAGGGAGATCTCCCGGCATCCTCCCGTCCCCCCGTAGGTCTTGGTGAGCCCCTCCGTTTCTATGGCAAACATCCCTTGCTTCCCCTTTGCTTTGCGCACTTTCTGATCGGATCGAGCCTGTCAGCTCAGACCTGATTTTTTCCGCCTCTCGACAGCGGCGGTTAGCGTAGCGAGCGGGCCAGCCGGACCGCGCCTTCCCTGTCCAGGTCCCCTTCTATCCGGTAGAGGAGCCCGCTGTCGACCCAGAAGAGAGAACTTTGCCCGCTGTGAACATTTTTCGCGAACAGCGCTTCTGTTCCGCCGATGTCCACCTTTTCCATACGCCCCTCAGCATAGGGGACGACCATCGTCCGCTGCCAGTCATCGATGGCGGCCAACTGGCTACGCAGGTCGGCCGGCAGGATCGGCAGATTGAGCAGTGACTTCCGCAGAGCGGCGGCGTTCATTCCCGGTGGGACCGTCATCTCGGGGCTGGCAAACTGATCGAGAAGAAAGGCTCGTCCACCCTCTGCCCCTTCGTAGACCAAACGCGCCCCGGCGGGAATGGCGATGCGAAAAGCTTTCCCCGATACATCAGGCGGGATCAGGTCCTGCGCGCCGAGCCCCTCCAGCAGCCGGTTCACTTGATCCGTCTGGAGACGGAACTCGGCGAGGCCCCCCGTAAAAAGGGTCACCGTCTCAGCCCGCCGTAGACCCTTGGGGAGTTGGGTGGGCTGTTTTATGGCAAAAGGAAGTCGCTTTTGGGCTTCGCCAAGGGTGACAGGCAAGAATTCCGGTTTTTCAATGATCTCGACTGTACCGAACTGCTGGAGATCCACCTCGCCCACGTGGGAGCGGATCGATTGAGCCATCTGGTCCAACTGTTCCTGGGTAATCTTCACCGTCTGCATCCGCTGCACCCGGAATAGAGAGAGAAAATCGGCTGTCGCCTGCTGTACCAGCGGAAGGGTTAAGGCGCTCGCCAGCAAGGCTGCAGCCGATGTGGCAACCAGAATCTTTCTCCGGCGGCTGTTAAGACTGTTCATATCCAGTTCCCCCCTCATCGATTGGATAGAATAGGTGTTACCTGGCAAGGTTTCCTCTAAAATCAATCTTTCGCTGTTTTTGCCGCGACTATGCAGCGCTGTTGCAAAAAAAAAAACGCCGCCGGCGCGCTGGCGGCGGCGACATTTTCGACGATTCTGTTCATGTTTCCACCGGAACTCGCCGGTTGAGCACCTCAAGCACCTTGACACGCCCATCGGAGAAACGGATCGTCCACCGAACGGTCTCTCTTCCCATGGTCGCCTTCAGAATCGCGCCGTCCGTCCCATCCTCTCCGTTCGGCAGGCGCAAAGCCAGCGCGCCGCGAGGGCAAACCTTGAGGCATGCCGTACAATCCCAGCAGAGAGAGGGCTCCCGATAGTGAATTTTACCGTCTTCCCCCGGCGTCAACAGGTTTCCCGGGCAGATGGCGGCGCACCGGTACCCGCCTCCGCAACCGTTGCAAAGTTCCCGGTCGATTAACACAACCACCGATCACACCCACCCTTCCGGGGAACGACGCAGCGGCTTGGCCGCCGCGTCGGGAGTCTTCCCATGCCGGATTTTGCCGCGCCCACCCCATGTCTACAGGTACCGCTGACAACGGTCCTGCCTTGTTCTCCACTGTATGCGCTAGGGCTGTCGCCAGTGACGGTATGCTCTCAGCTTTCCTTAACGCCCGTTCTCCAGTACCTCATTCAGGCTGCCGGTCCGATAACCGGTCAGGTCAAGGGTCACATAAGTGAAGCCGAGATTTTTCATATAACGGACGACATCGTCGGCATGGTCCGTGATCCGGCCGAGGCTCTCCCGTTCCACTTCAATGCGCAGCAGGCGATCATGAAAACGCGCCCGCACCTGATAAAAGCCAAGGCTTTTCAGATACTGTTCAGCCTTTTCCACCCGTTCCAGACCTTCCAACGTGATGGGGGTTCCGTAGGGGAAGCGCGAAGAAAGACAGGGGGAGGCCGCCTGGTTCCAGGTAGGAAGGCCCAGTTCTTTCGAAAGGGATCGGATCTCCGCCTTCGTCAAACCTGCCTCCAACAGGGGACTGCGCACATTCATCCGTCTCGCCGCCATCATCCCCGGCCGATAATCGCCCACATCATCAGCGTTGTTGCCGTCAAGGATGTAGGGGATCTGGCGGTCTTCGGCGATCTGCCAGAGCGTCTCGAAAAGGGCCGTCTTGCAGTGGAAACAGCGGTCAGGGCCGTTCTTGACGAAGGCCTCCCGAGAAAACTCGTCGGTGGAGACGGTCAGCAGGGGTGCGCCGATGCGGCTCGCCAGTTCACGGGCCTCGGCGACCTGATGCTTAGGCACCGTCTGAGAAATCCCCATGACCGCCAGCACCCGTTCGCCCAGGACATCATGGGCCGCTTTAAGTAGAAAGGTGCTGTCGACACCGCCGGAAAAGGCCACCAGGACATGGCCCATTTCCCGAAGGGCCGACTGGAGCGCGGCGTATTTGCCATCGGTCGTTGCAACAGGTGTTGTCGTCATCTCTCTTGATGCCTCCGTACTGCCGGTTGATACGAAGCGGGACCGGCAAAGGTTAGGGTTTTAGTCATGGGCTTACTGAATATCCAGCTCGAATGCAATATTCGTCTTTGCCTTAATGATGATTCGGCGCGGAAACCTTATCATCCTCCTCACAATGCCGGCCGCCTGGCCTCCCTTGTTTTTGTTCGTGATCGGACAAGTACTTTTTTATAAAACCCCGCTTTTTTTGCGCAGTCGCTATTGCCAGTATTTTTCGCAACAAAAAAGCGTTGTGATTTTGTATTATTATGTGTAGTAATGTATTCAATAAGTATTTTGGAGGTATAACGATGAATCGCCGTAGTTTTTTAGGAAGTGCTTTGGCGGCTCTTGCAACCCTTCCCTTTGGATCGCTGACGGCGCTTGCGGCAACGCCTCAGTTCGGCTCCCGTCAACTCTACCGGGGTGTTTCCGGCGCCGATGTGCAACAACTGCAAGGTTATCTGAAAGAGATGGGCTATTTTGCCGAAGAACCGACCGGCTATTTTGGAGCCATTACCTTCGATGCGCTGAAGCAGTTTCAGGCCTACCGCGACTTGATCATAGACGGGGTGGCAGGGCCGCAAACCTTCAAAGCCTTGCGCCCGCAGATGCTTGATTGGTTTGACAGGGGCACCTATCTGCTGCCTGTCGGCCGTACCGCCAAGGTAACCGATCCGATCACCGGCCTTTCCTACAGGGTCAAACGGACCGGCGGCGTCAAGCATGCCGATGTGGAACCAGTCACCGCCTGGGATACCTCTGTCATGAAGCGGATTTACGGCGGCGTCTGGAGTTGGAACCGCAAGCCTGTCATTGTGACTATCAAAGGGTGGCGGATCGCCGCCTCGATCAACGGCATGCCTCACGGCTATGACACGATCGCCACGAATCAGATGCAGGGGCAAACCTGCATCCACTTCCTGAACAGCCGGACCCACGAGGGAAACCGACTGGATCCTGACCATCAGTCAGCTGTGCGCAAGGCGGCTACCTTCATGTAACAGGGCCTATAAGCGGTAAATCAGATGATTCGGAGGAAAAACAGGAACCTATAGAAAAAAATTCCATACTGTGTAGTGAACGCAGCTTGCATCGATGGGATGAGGGGGGAAAAGGGATGGCTCATGGGTACAGAGGCTTCTGGGGAAGCTTCGGTGTCGTCGCCGGTCTGGTCATTGCCTTGATCGTGATTGGCGCTTTCTATCCGACCATTATCGGCTACGGTTATGTTGAATCCTGAGGAAATCAGCTTTTGATAACGGAGAAGAGGAGGGACCTCTATGGGCGCCAGATGCGGCAGCGGATATGGCCATATCGGCAACTACATTGTTGCCCTGGCCATCCTGATCATCATCATTGCCATTCTAGGAACCGGCTTCGGATATGGTTACGGGAACGTATAAGGAAGCGTAAAAGGGAACGATACAGGGGAGCGCCGGCCAGACAGGTCCGGCGCTCCCCTGTTTATCAGGCAAGCGTCAAGGGCTTTTCCCGGTTGAACAAATATTTTTTCTTTGCGAAAATCCTCTCATTCCTTGACAGGATTCCCCGCCGCTTCTATCATGGAGTCTAGTAAATATAAGATATTCCGACTTAGATAGTTGGTTTTGCAGCAAGGAGTGTGGTATCGATGGAACGGATCGCCCAAGATGTGACCGCCTTGATTGGAAATACGCCGATGGTCCGACTGCGCCGGATTCTCGGCTCGGCAGTTGCCGGCGGTGCCGCTGCGGCTGTCGGCAGCGACGAAGAACCGGTCGCTGCCGGCGGCGCTGTGACGGAGATCGTCGCCAAGCTGGAGTACTTCAACCCCGGCGGCAGTGTGAAGGATCGCATCGGCCTCAACATGATCAAGGATGCCGAAGAACGGGGCTTGCTGCGACCTGGCGCCGTCATCGTCGAACCGACGAGCGGCAACACCGGCGTCGCCTTGGCCATGGTGGCCGCTGTCCGCGGCTACCGGCTGATTCTGACTATGCCGGAGACGATGAGCGTCGAGCGACGCAATCTTCTCAAGGCCTTTGGCGCCGAATTGGTGCTCACCCCCGGCGCCGAGGGGATGCGCGGCGCGGTCCAAAAGGCGGAGCAGATCGTAAAGGAAACGCCCGGTGCGATCATGCCCCAACAGTTTGCCAACCCGGCCAATCCGGCCATTCACGAGGTGACCACCGGTGAAGAGATCTGGCGGGACACAGACGGCAGGGTGGACATCTTCGTCGCCGGCGTCGGCACCGGCGGCACCATCACAGGAACGGCCAAAACGCTGAAACAACGAAATCCCAACCTCCAGGTCATCGCTGTCGAGCCGGCTGGATCGCCCGTCCTTTCCGGCGGCAAGCCGGGCCCCCACGGGATCCAGGGCATCGGCGCTGGCTTCATCCCGGATGTGTATGACAGCAGCCTCATTGACGAGATCCTCCCTGTCGCTGACGCCGACGCCCTCGCCACCAGCCGTCGCCTGGCCCGGGAAGAGGGGCTGCTCGTAGGCATCTCCGCCGGCGCCGCCGCCTTCGCCGCCATCGTGGCGGCCAAGCGACCGGAAAACCGGGGCAAGCGCATCGTCGTCCTCCTGCCCGACACGGGAGAACGCTATTTGAGCACGAGCCTATTTTCTGAAGGATAAAATCGCCTTTTTCCGTTGACTTTAGGCCATAGCTCCCCTATTGTAGGAGAGGAATGTTAAGGTTGGGGGAGTTGCCGTGGAAAACCTGTATATTGTCGCCATCATTCTCGGTATCGTGGAAGGCCTCACAGAGTTCATTCCCGTGTCCTCAACAGGACACATGATCCTCGTCGGCAGCCTCCTTGGCTTCGAGGGGGATAAAGCGGCCACCTTCGAGGTCTTCATCCAGTTGGGCGCCATCCTGGCTGTCCTCGTCCTCTACCGGGACCGTTTCTTGAACCTGATCTTGAACCTCTTCGCTGACGGCATCCGTTTCGATGACCGTGGCTTTACTGTCTGGCATGTGGCCATCGCCATGGCGCCAGCCTGCCTCTTCGGTTACCTCTTTCACAAGCCGATCAAGGCCTATCTCTTTTCCGATAAGACGGTCCTCATCGGCCTCGTTTTAGGCGGCCTTCTCATGCTGGCTGCCGCCTGGTGGCGCGGTCCCCTTCGCCCCATTGACGTTCTCGAACGGATCAACTACCGCCAGGCGCTCTTTGTCGGCCTCATCCAGTGCCTCTCTCTCTGGCCCGGTTTTTCTCGCTCCGGCGCCACCATCGCCGGCGGGATGCTGGCCGGCATGACCCCGGCGGTGGCCGCCGAGTTCTCCTTCATCGTCGCCGTGCCGATGATGGCCGTCGCCACGGGCTACGACATGTTGAAGTCTTACCCGCTCCTCGATGCGTCCGACCTGCCCTTTTTTGCCCTCGGCTTTGTGGTTTCCTTTGTCGTCGCCTGGGCGGCCATCGTCTGGTTCTTGAAGCTGCTGCAGCAGATCGGTTTGGCGCCCTTCGCCTACTACCGCTTCCTCGTGGCGTTGCTCTACGGCGTCTTGGTGATCCTGTAAAACACCTGCTTCACCGCTACATAGGGCGGAAAAAGGGCGTGGCCGCTGCCCCAGCGACCAGCCCTTTTTTATTGCCCTTTTGCTATTCATCCTTTGAAATCTCCGGTATCGTGTCGATCTCCTGGAGTCCGCTGATGCCGTCAATCTCTTGAATCTCTTCGACAGCCTCCGGGTCACCCTGAGCATTCTGCAACCCTCTTTTTTCATCACCCTTTGCAGCAGTTTGCCCGGTATCCCCGGCTGGTGACTTGGGACGAAGCGGCATGGCTCTCCAACCTCCTTTGTCTTCAGAGGTTAGTATCACCTTCCGCGAGCTTCCTATCACTATCGGGAACGACTCACTTACAAGGGTAGCTGACAAGGGAAGCTAACCGGGGGCTTTCGACAGCTAGGAAGACAAAGGCAAGAATTCCTTTTCTTCTTCACAGGTTGTTCACATTCAACCCTAAATCGCGAAGCATCTGGATATCCTCAGCCACCGTCCGACCGCTCGTTGTCAGGTAGCTGCCTACGAGGGCGGCGTCGGCGCCGGCTATGAAAGGAAGCGATTGCAGGTCGCGCAGCGCCCCTTCTCGTCCGCCGGCCATGCGGATGCGGGCTGAAGGCAGGATCAGGCGGTAGAGGGCGATCGATTTGAGGATCTCCAGCGGAGGGATGAGCGGCTGCCCTTCCAGGGGCGTCCCGGCGATGGGATTGAGGATGTTGATCGGCACTGATCGGATGCCCAGCTCCCGCAGTTCAAAGGCCATGTCGATGCGATCATCGATCGTCTCTCCCATGGAAAAGATCCCGCCGGAGCATACGACCATGCCGGCAGCTTGGGCAGCCCGGATCGTGGCGATCCGCTCGTCATAGCTGTGGGTGGTGCAGATCTGCGGGAAGAAGCGGCGCGACGCCTCCAGGTTGTGGTGGTACATGGTGACGCCCGCTTCAGCCAGCCGGCGCAGTTGGGCCTCATTCAGAATTCCCAGCGAGGCGCAGAGGCTGAGCTTCGTTTCCCGGCGGAGCCTCTCGTAGATGGCGAGCACCGGCTCCAATTCGGCATCGCTCATCCCCCTGCCGCTGGTGACCAGGGAAAAGCGGTGGGCGCCTTCCGCCTCCATCACCCTTGCCCGGCCGACGATGGCATCAGGATCCAGCAGGTCGTAGGTTTTTACGCAGGCCTGATGGTGGGCCGACTGGGCGCAAAAACGGCAATCTTCGGAACAAGCGCCTGATTTGGCGTTCACGATGGAACAGAGATCGACCTTTCCGGCGCCGAAATGATCGCGCACACGGCGGGCTACGTCCATGAGCGTGTAAATATCGCTTCCTTCGATCCGGGCAAGCTTGCCGGCTGTCTCCCGATCGAGAACCGCACCGGCAAAAAGGGCGGCTTCTGTTTGTCTGATGATCGACTGCATGGTGTCATCGTCCTTTCGGTCTCCCCTGTTTTGCAGCGCTGTTTCGCTAAGCCTTCTCTGCTGCGCGTCGCCTCTCTAGAGCAAGACGCAAATGAGGCCCTTCGCAAAGGTCGAGAAGGCATTATTGTAAACTAATGCTATGTAACTCGGTTGACGATATGATTATACGCCCCATCGGGTTCCTTGTCGATAGACTCCTGCCTCTCCCCAATGAATTCCTTTCTTGTTCTTCCTGCCTCTTTCCCTTCTTGCGTCAGGCTTCATTTCTTGTTACCCTTGATCTAGATACTGCTTGCGCGTTATAATATCGTTTCCTTGTTTCTTTCTTCCGAGAAAGGAGGCGTCACCTTGTTGATCCACCATGACATCCTGCTCTTTCTGGCTCAGCGGATGACGATCGTCATCACCATCTCCTTTTTGCTTTCCCGTCACCCGGCCATCCGCCGCTTTTTCGCCAACCGGACGACGAGCCGCGAAGATGTGTACCGCCTGATCGTCATCTTTGGCGGTCTCTCCATCATCGGCACCTATGCCGCCATCCCCATCGACGGCGCTTTGGCCAACTCGCGGGTCATCGGCCCCGTGCTGGCCGGTCTGCTGGGCGGACCGCTGGCCGGTTTTGGCGCCGGTCTGATCGGCGGCGTTCACCGCTTCGCCATGGGCGGCTTCACCGCCCTGGCCTGCGCCATCTCGACAGTCACGGAAGGCCTTCTGGCCGGCTTGATTCGGCGCTATCACCCGCAAGCCCTGAGCGGCACCGGCGCTCTCATCACCGGTCTGATGGCGGAGACGCTCCAGATGCTGATCATCCTGGCGGTGGCACGGCCCTTCGAAGACGCCGTCCTGCTGGTGAGCCATATCGCCCTGCCCATGATCACCGTCAATGCCGTCGGCATCGCCGTCTCGGTCATGCTGATCCAGGATATTCGCTCCCAAGAGGAGCAGGCCGGCGCGCTGGAGGCGCAAAAATCGCTGCGCATCGCCAACATCACCCTGCCCCTGCTCCGTCGCGGCCTCAACGAAGCGTCGGCCCTGGCTGTCGCCAAGGTCGTCAAAGACATGACCGACCTGGACGCCGTCGCCCTGACTGACCGGGAGAAGATCCTGGCCCATGTCGGCCTTGGCGCCGACCACCACCTGGCCGGTCAGCCGATCCTGACCCGGGCCACCGAAGAGGCCTTGCAGACGGGCGGCCCGGTCATCGCTTCATCGAAAGATGAAATCCAATGCGCCCATCCGGACTGCATCCTCCATGCGGCCGTCATCGTCCCCCTGCTGAGCAAGGACAAGCCGGTAGGTACCCTCAAGCTCTACCGGACCAAGCAGGTCGGCATCGTCGATGAAGAACTGGCCAAAGGCCTTGCCCACCTCTTCTCCACCCAGCTCGAGATCGCTGAACTGGAGCGCCAAGCCCGCCTGGCCGCGACGGCGGAGATCCGCGCCCTCCAGGCCCAGATCAATCCGCACTTTCTCTTCAACGCCCTCAACACGGTGGCTTCCTATGTGCGCACCCACCCGGAGACGGCGCGCAACCTCCTGATCCAACTGGGCGATTTTTTCCGCAAAAACCTGCGCGAACCCTCCCAGTTTGTCTCTCTGCGAGAAGAATTGGCTCACATCGAGTCTTACCTGGCCCTGGAAAAAGCCCGCTTTGAAGACCGGTTGCAGGTGATCCATGATATCGATCCGGCTGCCCTGGGTTGCCCTATTCCCCCCCTGCTGCTGCAGCCGCTCGTCGAAAACGCCTTGCGCCATGGCCTGCTCCCGCTGCGCGACGGCGGCTCCGTCACCATCCGGGCGCACCGCTGCGCGGAGGGGCATGTCGACATCTCCGTCGAGGATGACGGCGTGGGCATGACGCCGGAAAAGGTGGCCCAATTGCTGGTACGGAACGGGTCGCCCTGCGCCGTTTCCGGCGGCATCGGTCTGCGCAACGTCCATGAGCGCCTGCGCAGCATCTATGGTCCCGATTACGGCCTGCGCATCGAATCAAAGCCCGGCCTGGGCACCATCTGCGCCTTGCGCATCCCCGACAAAGACATCTCCCTGTTGATGGCCAGCTAGACGTTCAGGAGGGAATAGGTGATGATCATTCGCACTTTTCTCGTCGATGACGAAGCCCCTTCCCGGCGGGAACTGCGCTTTTTATTGGAAAAACACCCCGACTGCCGCATCGTCGGCGAGGCCGGCGGCGGAGAGGAGGCCCTGGACATCCTGGCAGACCTCCCGGTCGATGTGCTCTTTCTCGACATCCAGATGCATGACCTCGACGGCCTGTCGGTGGCCCGCCAACTCCTGGAACAGAACCGTCTGCCTCTTGTCGTCTTCGCCACCGCCTTTGACGCCTATGCCCTCAGCGCCTTCGATGTCCATGCCCTCGATTACATCCTCAAACCCTTCGATCCGGAACGCCTGGAGGCGACATGGCGGCGCGTTCGGGAACGACTGGCGCAGCAGACAGGTTTGGATGAGCACCTGGCAGAGTTAAAGGCCCTGCTGCTCAGCCGGGAACCGCTGTCCGCCGTCCGGACCGGGCCTGACGAATGGACAGGCGGGGCTCCGGGGGGATTGCGCGGAAAAGCGCTGGCTGAACCGCCGGCATGGATGGAAGAACCGGCTGCCCCTCCGACAGAACCCGGCGCAGGCAGCAGTTGCGCCGGCAATGGCAGCGGCATATCCGGCAGCAACGGCCAGGAGCGTCACCGCGCCTTTGACCGCGTGGCCGCCAACAAAGAAGGCAAACTGCTCCTCGTCGATGTGTCCAAAATCCTCTACGCCACCGTGGAAGGACGCAAAGCGCTGATCAAGGTCGACGGCGAACTGCTGGAATTGAACCTGACCTTGCAGGAATTGGAGGATCGCCTCGACCCGGACCGTTTCTGCCGGACCCACCGGGCCTTTCTCGTCAACCTGTCGGCGATCCGAGAGATCGTCCCCTGGTTCAACGGCGCCTATAACCTGATCCTCCACGACAAGAGTGAGGTCCCTGTCAGCCGACATTACGCGCGGCAACTGAAAGACCTGCTGGGTCTCTAGTCCTGTCATTCATGCAAAAAAGCGTGCATCTGATGCGCGCTTTTTTTCCTTTCATGCAACTTTTCTAGCCATTCGTGATTTCGTTCACTAAACTGATAGACAACCGGACTTTATCCCATTCCAACTACAATTCAAGAAGGAGGAAGGTCTCATGAACGCGCTCACCCTCATCATCGCCACAGCCTGTATCCTCGTGATCGGCTACCGCTTCTACGGCGGCTTCGTGGCCGCCAAGGTGCTGGCCCTCGATCCCGCCCGCCAGACGCCGGCCCACGAGCTGAACAACGGTTCCGACTTCGTGCCCATGAACAAGTGGGTCGCCTTCGGCCACCACTTCGCCGCCATCGCCGCCGCCGGCCCCCTCGTCGGCCCCATCTTGGCGGCCCAGTTCGGCTACCTGCCTGGCGTCCTCTGGCTGCTCATCGGCGGTGTCCTCGGCGGCGCCGTCCACGACATGGTTGTCCTCTTCGCCTCCGTCCGTCACAAGGGCCGCTCCCTCTCGGAGATCGCCAAAGAAGAGATCGGCCCCATCGCCGGTTTCGCCGTCGGCCTGGCCATCCTCTTCACCATCACCATCACCATGGCCGGCCTCTCCCTCGTCGTCGTCCACGCCCTGAAGGGTAACCCCTGGGGCACCTTCACCGTCGGCATGACCATCCCCATCGCCATGATCGTCGGCCTGATCATCAAGGCCCGCCCGGACAAGCTCCGCGAAGCGACCATCCTCGGCATGGCCCTGATCATCGCCGCCGTCGCCTTCGGTCCCTCCATCAAGGGCACCTGGATCGGCGACCTCTTCACCCTTTCCGAAACAGGCGTCAAACTGGCTCTGCCCATCTACGCCTTCTTCGCCGCCGCCCTGCCTGTCTGGTTCCTCCTGGCCCCTCGGGACTACCTCTCCTCCTACATGAAGATCGGCACCATCGGCGCCCTCGCCTTGGGGATCATCTTCGTCAACCCCGAGCTGCACATGCCAGCCATCACCCAGTTTGTCAACGGCGGCGGTCCCATCATCAAAGGCCCCGTCTGGCCCTTCGTCTCGATCACCATCGCCTGCGGCGCCATCTCCGGCTTCCACGCCATGGTCGGCTCCGGCACGACGCCCAAGATGATCGACAATGAACGGGATATCCAACTGGTCGGCTTCGGCGGCATGCTGATGGAGACCTTTGTCGCCATGATGGCCCTCATCGCCGCCTGTGTGCTCATGCCTGGCGACTACTTCGCCATCAACGCCGCCCCGGCCGTCTTTGCCAAACTGAACATGCCTGTCGTCCACCTGCCTGAACTGTCCGAGATGGTCGGCATGGACCTGGCCGGCCGGACCGGCGGCGCCGTCTCCCTGGCTGTCGGCATGGCTTACATCTTCTCCGCCCTCCCAGGCATGAAAGGCCTCATGGCTTACTGGTACAACTTCGCCATCCTCTTTGAAGCTGTCTTTATCCTCACGGCTATCGACGCCGGCACCCGCGTCGCCCGCTACATCGTCCAGGACTTCTTCGGCCAGGTCATCCCGAAACTGCGGGACAACGACTGGACACCGGGCGTCGTCGGCTCCTCCATCCTGGTCTGCTTCCTCTGGGGTTACCTCCTCTACGGCGGCGACATCGCCACCGTCTGGCCCCTCTTCGGCGTTTCCAACCAGCTCCTGGCCTCGCTGGCCTTGGCCATCGGCACCAGCCTGATCCTCCGCCGGACCGGAAAGGTCCTCTACGGCCTCGTCACAGCGATTCCCATGGTCTACCTCTTCAGTTCCGTCATGACCGCCGGCTACTGGACCATTGTCAACCAGTACCTGCCGGCAAACAACATGCTGAACACGATCCTCTCTTCCATCATGATGGGCCTCTCCGTCATCGTCATGGGCGACGCCTTGATCAAGTGGTACTCCATCATCAAAGAACATCCGAAGGCAACGGCGAAGGCGAAGGAAGCGACGAAACCTGCGTAATCATTCCCGGCAAACCGGAGGGGGAGGCGGCGAAAGCCGTCTCCCCCTCCGGTTCTTCCATCAGGTAGGCAACCCGTTGCTCCACAATCCCCTTGCCGGGCCACTCAGCGCTTGCCCTCGTCAACGATCGCCTTGACAGGGTTGACGGTGAGATCGGAGTCGTTCAACAGGATCACCCAACCTCCCTCTTCCCCGAATCGTCCCGGAAGGCTCCCCGCCTTGTTCCACCGGAATCGCATTCTTCCTGACGAAGGGCGCCCCGCTGTGGTCGGTCCAAATCGGTCCAAAGCAACTGCGCCACCACATGGTTGCCGATAACGGTAATGGAAAAACCCATCAGCCCGATGATCTCCAGACCGCGGTTTCTTTCCCGCATCAGGTCTTGCAGCACGTCATCGTCGACAGCTTTCTCCAGACAGAATCCTGTCCCCTCATCCCAAACATCCAAGCGGACCGACTTTTCGTCAAGAGAGAGACAACAACGCACCTGTTTGGCAGGATCCAACTTGTTTCCATGTTCAACAGCGTTATTGAGCAGTTCCCGCAGGGCAAGGTCAACGACAAAGACCTGTTTGCCGCTGATGGCCGGCCCCTTCTCCCGGATGTCTGTCATCACCGCTCTGATCGACTGATCGACCGCCGCAAAGGTCGATTCGGCTGTAAATGAAAATTTCAATCCGGGTTCGCCCCCTCAGACCGTGACCGAAGCGTCATTTACACAATCTTTCGTCTGTTTCCATTATAGCTGCTGCCAGAGTCAAGCACAATGACCGTCGGTTGTTAAAAGGGCCGAAAGAGCAAACTTTGTTACAGAAGAAGACGGAGGAGGGCATCGCCCATCCTCCGCTAACGAAATCGTTTGATGATCATCGCCAATAACCCCAGCGCGACCACCGCCAGCGCCAATCGGCTGGCGTTTTCCAGCGGATTCCACATGTCGTGGCCGACAACAGTCTCCAAGAGGATCGTGGGGATCTTGCCGAGGGCCGTTCCCAAGATAAAGGGGAGGAATCCGACGGAACTGACGGCGGCCGCCAGGTTGACGGCGCCCGAAGGGACAAAAGGGGCCAAACGGATGAGAAATATGCTGCTGAACCCATGGCGGGCCGTCCATTCGTCCCACTCGGAAAAAGTCCGGTCTTTCGCCAGCCAGCGGGCGACAGGGCCGCGCCCGAAGTAACGGAAGAGCGCAAAGGCCACTGCCGATCCGGCGATCTCGCCGAGCCAGCCGATGAAGAGGCCGGGGCCCCAGCCGAAGACGATAACCAGCGCGCCCAGCAAAAAGACTGCCGGAATGACGCCGATCAAGGTTTGCACGGTCATGAGCAGAAAACCGGCGAGCCAGGCGGCCCAGCCGTAGGAACGAAGAAGCGCCGTCAATTCATCCAGGTCAGTGAGGGTCACCAGGTCGACGATCCGCCGTCCCGGCTCGGTGCCAAACAGCAAGAGGCCCACGACGATCAGCGTCAGAAGGGCCGCGCCTTTGGGACCAATCGAGCGGGGATTCATCGCTCCGGTACCGTCAGAAACTTGATCTGCGGGTTTTGCTCGACGGCCCAGCGGACTGACCATTCATTGCGGAAGAGGGCCACCGGCCGCTCCTTGCCGTCGCGGATCACCATGCCGCTGTCGAGGCCCTTGACCGGTTTGCCAGGGTCGTACCCCTCGAGCCAGCGGGCGACGCTGAAGGGCAGGTGCTGCACGAGGATGTCGACGCCGTACTCCTGTTTGAGCCGGTATTCGAGGACCTCCATCTGCAGCACGCCGACGGCGCCGACGATGAAGGATTCGACGCCGATCTCCGGTTGCCGAAAAACTTGAACGGCTCCCTCCTGGGTCAACTGAGTCATGCCCTTGACGAACTGCTTGCGCTTCATCGTGTCTTTCGGTTGCACCCGGGCGAAGTGCTCCGGCGGGAAGACGGGAAAGTCCTCAAATTGAAAGTTCTTGCCTTCCGCGCAGAGGGTGTCGCCGATGCCGAAGAGGCCGGGGTCGAAGAGGCCGATGACATCACCGGGATAGGCTTCATCGATGATCATTCGCTCCTGAGCCATGAACTGCTGCGGCTGGGCCAGCTTGACGATCTTGCCGGAGGGGACGTGTTTGACGCTCATGCCGCGGACAAACTTGCCCGAGCAGATGCGGATAAAGGCGATGCGGTCGCGGTGGGTCGGGTTCATATTGGCCTGGATCTTGAAGACGAAAGCCGTAAAGCCCTCATCATCCGGGGCGACCATGCCGTCGACGGAACGCCGGGCCAGCGGCGGCGGCGCCAGTTGCAAAAACTCTTCGAGGAAGGGGCGGACGCCGAAGTTGGTCAAGGCGCTGCCGAAGAACATGGGCGTCAGTTCGCCCTGGCGCACCTTCTCGATGTCGAAGGGGTCGCCGGCCATATCGAGCAGTTCGATGTCCTCGATCAACTGGTTGTGAATGTCGGTCCCGAGCAATTCGGCGAAGGCCGGGTCCTCAGCGCTGCCGATGGTGGAGGGCATCACCCACTGCCCATGGGCGCCGCCGCTCTCAAAGAGCTCGATCTGGGCCAGGCGGCGGTTGTAGACGCCTTTGTAGTTGCCATCGACGCCGACGGGCCAGTTCATCGGATAGGCGCGGATGGCCAGCACGTTCTCGATCTCTTCCATCAGCGCAAAAGGACTCTTCCCATGGCGGTCCAGCTTGTTGACGAAGGTGAAGATGGGGATGCCCCGCTGCCGGCAGACATAGAAGAGCTTTTTCGTCTGATCCTCCACGCCCTTGGCCGCGTCGATGACCATGACAGCGCTGTCGGTGGCCATCAGGGTGCGGTAGGTGTCTTCGCTGAAGTCCTGGTGGCCGGGGGTATCGAGGATGTTGACGCGATAACAGTCATAATCAAACTGCAAGACACTCGACGTGACCGAAATGCCCCGCTGCTTCTCGATCTCCATCCAGTCCGAGACGGCATGCTTCGCCGCCTTGCGGGCCTTGACCGTGCCGGCCAGGCGGATGGCGCCGCCGTAGAGGAGCAACTTCTCCGTCAAGGTCGTCTTCCCCGCGTCAGGGTGGGAGATGATGGCGAAGGTGCGACGCCGCTGGACTTCCGTTTGCAGTTCCGCCGCCGTCGTGGACATATGATCCATTCCTGGTTTCCAAAACCGTAACAAATTGACTTTGCTTTGGTTTTGACACGCTGGCGACTACCCCAGCGCGGGAGATCTCACAGGATTCGATCCCCTCGGATACAAGCCATCACTTGTACATCACGGGATATTGCTATCGCCTCGAATGCCGTGGGCATCCGAGTCCGCCGCAATGAGGGGTGTTACCCCATCCGTAAAGAAACACCGTCGTCTTCGCCTTTCACCGCGTGTACGAAGACGATTATGTACGTTACGCTACAAGTTCTAGGTTAGTCCGAGGATCTCTTTCCGGTGTGACCGCCAAAACTCAGGCGTTACACTTCCTTTCGTGATGATTTTCGCTTCTTTTTCGATCCGCTGATGGATCATGGCCCATCGTTTCCATTCGGTAGACGGACTTTTCGTCGGAAGGAGTTTTTCCCGCAAGAGCCTCGGGACTTTTTCTTTCATCCCATAGGCCCTTCGGGCAATGACCAAGGCCGCGCCGTGGTGAACGTCCAGACCATACTGGTGGGTATACTTGTACAAGCCGATCTTCGACGTAAAGGCGGGCTTCACTTTCGTATACTCGATCCCGTTTCGAATACAGGCCCTTTCCAGCATCGTGAGCATTTGGCGATAGATGAAGTTGTGCCGGATGCGCGAGAATTTACGCTGGCTATCTTGGTCGTGTTCGAACTTCAAGTCCTCAAAGGCCACGCCGCATTGGCGATCCTTCGCGTATTGAATGACCTCCTTGACCATCTCGCCAATCAGATTTTCTCGTCGATTGGATCGGGCATAGGTCAGTTCATGCCGGGCGATAGCGGTGTGATGGCGGTAGTTTCCGGTGCGGTCGATATGGGTGAGGGCAAAACCGTCCGGGTTCGTATCGATGCCGACGAGGCCCGCATGCCCTTTGTATTCGACCTTGTAGGCCCGAACCGCCGCTTCGTCAAAGGTCACATGCACATAGTAGCGGCCCTTTCGCCGAAGGATTTCAACCTGGTAGGCGTCGCCCGTGTGGAGGTAGTCGATCAGCATCTGGCGGTAGTTGCGCCCGTTGACCCTTCCGGTCTTCTTCGACTTCTTTTGGGCGATGTAAAGGGGAACGGTGACTTTCACCGAACGACCGGACGGGGTTTTGGCGAGGGTGCTGATCTCCAAGAAAAGTTTCTCGTCGTGATAGAGGATGCGAAGGTTCGGATTGCCCTTCTTGGTTTTATCGCCGCGAGCGTAGACGCGATTGGAGCGTTTGTCCCGCCACTTTTCGATGGAAATGGTTCCGGCACAACGCTGATGGAAGGTTTTCTTGCCGCCAAAGACGACTGGAGGAATCGTATTCGCGGTGATAAACTGTTGATAATAATCTCGTTTTCGCTGACGCTTGGCGAGCTTGGAAAGAAGGGCCTTGCGTTTTTTTTCGGACTTCACATGCTTGAGTTTTTTCTCGACGGCTTCGGCTTTTTTAGCATAATTCTTCACGTACTCGGGGAGAAGTTTTCGTTGGGAAATAAGTGTTTGGCGGGCGTCTTCCACGGCGTCCTTGGCTTGGCGGATGTTCAGGCCGTAGCGAAAAGCCACATCCTTTTCGATGTCGCCGACGCTCATCGAGCCTTCGATCAGCCGTTGAAAGCTGTAGCGAATGGCCGATGAAAAGATCCGCATCAAATCGTCTACGGCGGTTTTTGCTTCATCCGAGAGAGCCAGAATCTCGCCGCGAGCGGTGATTTTCATTCCCGCACACCCTCTTTTTGCAATTGATCGAGGGTTTGTTTGATCTTTCGCCCGCCTCGTGCGCCATAGATCCGGGCGCTAAAGCTCGTAATGATGGAGACAAAGTCTTCTACCATTTCTTCATTCAGTTCAGTGGGGGGGTAACGCCGAGCATTAGACTTGCTTTGGAAATAGAAACCGATGGATTCATGGATAAAGACCTCCGTGCTATCCTCTTCACGAAGTTAGACGAATAGTCTGAACAAAAAGTTCCGATTTTATCCATTTTGTTACGATTTTAGGAGAGCTGTTTAACCTCCAAAATGTCATTGCTCGTGCACAGTGAAAAGGGAATCGCAAAATGATCTCGAAAGGCACAATGCCACACTGTAATAGTATACCTCCCGTCGGCGCAAAGGGAAAGTCCGCATCTCCTGAAAATAAAACTTTCATGACCTTCGCGTGCCCGGCGATGCTGAAAGGGCTTTTCATGAAAAAACCGGCGGTCCGTCACAGCGCCGCCGGCTCGATCTGGCTTACATCGACGATAGGAAGCAGGATGGTGAAGGTCGTCCCTCGTCCTAAATGGCTCGATACGGCGATCTCACCGCCGTGAGATTCGATGATCGTCTTGACGATGGAAAGTCCCAGGCCCGTTCCCGTCGTCTTGCGGGTCACTTCGTTCTCAGCTCGGTAGAACCGCTCGAAGAGATGGCGCATCTCCAGCTCCGACAAACCGATCCCCGTGTCCCACACATCGATCCGGATTTTGTCCTCTTTAAGGCTCGCCTGGATCCCGCAGCTTCCGGCGAGGGTATACTTGACCGCATTGGAGAGGAGGTTGCTGAGCGCCTGCCCCAGACGGATCTCATCGCCATAGAGTAGCGGCAGCCCCGGCGCGATGTCACAGCGAAACTGCAGTCCCTTTTTGGCGGCGAGGATGGCGTAGTTATCAGCGATGGGCGTGAGCAGCGTCTCCACGGCCAACAGCTGAAAGCGGTGCCCCGGCAGACTGGCCTGCAGCTTTTCCAGGTCGAGGATGTTGCTGACCAATTGGTGCAGGCGGCTCAGATTGGCCTTGGCCTGGTTGAGATAATGGCGCTGTTCCTCCGCCGCGACGCCCGGTTCCAGCGCCATGTCGATATAGCCGTCGATGCTGGCCAGAGGGGTGCGGATCTCATGGGTGGCTGCGGAAAAGTACTCGCTCCGCAGGCGGTGAAACTCCGTCTCCTTGGTCACATCGCGGAAGATCAGCAACCAGCCGAGAACCTCCCGCTTCACCTCCACGGGGTTGAGATAGAGGTCAACGCTGCGCGCCGGTTCGGATAGCACAGAGACGCGCCAAGGACCCAAGCGTTCCACCACATCTCGCTGCAGATCCTGTTGCAGGATGGCAGCCACCTTTTCCGGCTCCTCAAGCTTGTCCTGAATGGCGCGGTAAAACAGATCGGTGTCGTCAAAGTGGAGCACCTCTTCGTCAATGCCGAAGAGCTCGCCGAAGGATGCGTTGCAGACCCATTCGCCATGCTTGCTTGTGTAAAAGGCGATCCCATCTTTGCTGGCATTCATCAAGGCCACCATGCGCGCCCGATGCGCGGAACGCCGGCGAGCGAGCTCTTCAAAGGGAATCTTCACTTGATAGATGAAGATGGCTTGATAAAAAAAGCCGTAACTGAGGACCTTGAGGAGATGGGTGATGACGTAAAACGATAGGGAAACAGAAGCCTCCAGAAAGAAAGCGCCTGCGGACAGCGCGCCGAGTGCCAAGCCGCCGGCGATCAACCTCCCTTGATCGCTTTTCTGTTCCTTTCCCCGCTGCCAATAGAGCCAAGCGCCGAGGAGATTGAAGGCAAAGACGGTTGCCATCACGGCGTTTCTCAGCCATGCCAAGTCCTGTTCGTTCAGCAGTTGGGGATTGGGAAGCACATAGGCAAAGAGCGAGGCGACGATAGCAAGAAACAGCGCCACGGCCGATAAAAAGATAAACAGGCTCTTTCGCAAAGAAACCCGTTTTACAGGCGAAATGAGCAGAGTGGTCAGCATCGCCCCCGCCAGGAGCAGTCGGCTGAGACACTCGAAAAGCACGCATAATTGAACGTTGGCTAAGGCGGAAGCCACCATGCCCGGATAGGTCAAAATATGAAGGCTGTCAAGCATGCCTACGACCCAGAAAGAGCTCCCCACGAACACCAACCAGGAGGACGCCTTTTCGCGCGTATGCCAAATGGTCGAAAAGACGAACATGGATACGACGATGCCGGCGCCTTCGATGATGATATGCAACGGCAATACAAAACCAGCGTTCAATCGGCTGCCCCCTGTCTCACTCGTACACGTTCAAAGAATTTGTTGTTTGCTATTTCTTTCCAATAAAAGCATTTTCCTTCCAAAAATGATTATATTTTGCTACCGCCCCTGCGTCAAGGGAAGGATCAACGGGTGGTACAGGTATTGCAGGAACAGAAAAAGGAGAAACCCCACGATACCGCCCACCACGGACCCGTTGATGCGGATCCACTGGAGATCGTTGCCGGCCTTGTCCTCAATAAACCGGTTCAGGTCATCGTCGGTGAAGGCGTCGAGGACGTTGCGGACAATAGTTCCGATCAAGCGGTGTTCTTTTTCGATGATCCGATAGAGCGCCTCTTTGAAACGCTCCTCAAGGCGTTCCCGCAACAAGGGATCCTCCACCAGGCGCCGGACAAGAGATTCCACGGAGCCTTGCAGCGCCAATCCTCGCGGCGTCGCTCCCGGCAGCGCGGCTGATGCCCCAAAGAGGCTGGATGGGTTCTGCCCGGAAGGCCACAGGGCGCGCAGCCAATCCTCGAGGGGCAATTCATCAATGATCCGCTCTTTCCAAGACTCGATCGCCTCGGTCAGATCGCGCCGTTCGGCCAATCCCGCTGTTTTTTCGATCAGGATCTCCTTCAGGCGGACCCGCAGAGGGTGCCCGGGATCGCCCATCTCCGTAAAGCTCTCCAGCAGTCGCCGGTGCAACGAATCGGCGGCCTGGGATGGGTTGTAACTGTTCGTGAGCAGGGCCGTCGTCAGCACCAGGGTGCCGAGCCAACCCTCGGACTGCCGTTTTTCCGCTCCACGGAGAAAGCGGTAGATCCGATCGCGCGTCTCCGGCCGGGCCGCCGCCTGATGCATCTCCGCGATCAGGAGGGCGATCCAGCGCTCTTCCTCTCCCTTTTCCAACGCTTGCCGTCCCCACCGGGCCAACTGGTCCGCCAGGGAGATCCGCCGGAGCCGTTCCTTCAACGGTCGCTCCACATAGCGGGCCAGCGTCTTCGGTTGCAGGTGGCCCAAAGCCTCCTGGCTGATGTGACGGAAGAAATCGGTCAGGTACCTTTTCCCCTCTCGCCGGTCCAGCCAATCGACAAGTCCGTCCGTCAGTCGCACATGGGCCAGTTTGGCCTTGATCATTTCAACACCGAGGAGCTCCCCTTCCACCATCTTGACGATGGCGTCGATGGTCTTTTGCCGGTTGCGCGGGATCAGTTCCGTATGCCAGGGAAAACCGAGGGGCCGACGAAAGAGGGCTGTGATGGCAAACCAGTCGGCGATGCCGCCGACGAGAGCCGCTTCAGCCGTAAAAAAGCCCATCTTCGCCCAGAGCGCCTGCGGATAGAGCCACCGCAAGGCGGTAAAGAGGAAAAAGGCCAGCGCCGCCCCGGCCAGTACGATGTCTGCTTTCTTCCACTTCATGCCATCACCTCACGGCAGCCAGAGGGTCGCCAGGTGGAGCAGCATGCCTGCCAAGGCGCCTACGACCGCCCCGTTGATCCGAATCATCTGCAGGTCATTGCCTGCCTTCGATTCAATCAGTTCCACCAGTGTTTCATCGCTGATCGACTGCAGGTTCTCCTGCACCAGTTTGCCGATCTCCTCATGGCGTTCGTCGATCCAGCGGAAGAGATGAACCTTCAACATCTCATCGAGGGCCTGCCTGCGTTCCCGATCATGGCGCAGTTCCGTCAACAGCCGTTCCAGGCGGCTGCGCAAGAGCTTCAACCACCGCGGAGGATCATCGCCGGAGCGCCCCCCTTGATCCTCCAGCAGTTCCGTCAGCAGGGGGCCCAGTTCCAGGCGCTGAATCAGCGTCGCCTTCCAAGCCTCCACCTCGCGCTGCCGCTGCGGGTCAGAACGCAGTTCATCGACCCAGCGGCGGATCTGCGCCTCCAAGCGCAACCGCTGCGGGTCGCCTGCTTTGCGGAATCCGTCCAGAAAGGCGGCGGCGCTGTCGATCAGCTGCGTCTCCGGCGTCTTGCCGGCCAGCCCGATGACGAGATCATCAAAAAAGCGGCGGCGGCGCATCCCCGATTCGTAGGCGCTGCGAGTCTCCCGGACAAGACGAGCCAGTTCCCCTTTGACCAAGGGGTGGCGGACGAGGGCTTCCAACTCCCCGACGACCACATCGATGACCCGCCCCGCCTTGCCGCTGTCGAGGGCCCACTCCACGCTGTCCGCCAGCAGAGGCCACAGGGGCAGTCCCGAGAGCAGCGAGCGGGCTGCCTCCTCCAGGACATCCTTCACCTTCCGCTCCCTCAGCAGCGTCGACATACCGGCCAGCATATCGCCCAGCGGCGGTTCTGCCTTCTGCCCATCCCCGAGCAGATGCGCGAAGATGGGCTCCGTCAGGTCATAACGGTTCAACTGCTCTTTCAGCGTTTCCCGAGAAAGCAGTTCCTCTTTCACCATCGAAACGAGGGCCTCGAAGATCCGCTCCCGGTTGCGGGGGATGATGGCCGTTCGCCAGGGGATGCCAAGGGGTCGCCGAAAGAGGGCCGTCACGGCGAACCAGTCAGCCAACCCGCCGATCAAGGCGGCGCTGCAGCCGCTGGCGACGAGGCCGCCGAAAAAGGTATCTTCAAAAGGGGTGCTGACCAGAAAGCCCGCCAAAGCGATCAGGAGGACCAGGGTGGCTCTGTGTCGGTTGTCCATCGTTCAAACCTTCCATTTCCCATCAGGCGTTATCGAAGCTGCATCGGCGCTCATAATTCCATTATCGCCACCGAATCCTTTTTTTCCTGCCTCCGACGAATTGCAGGCGAACTTCAGGGGCGGGTTTAGCTATTGATGGGGGTAGGCGTCTGTTGAAATCTGTTTTAGCTCAGCGCGTCCCATAAAAAGTATAAACCTTTTTCCACCATCCTTGTACGCTAAAATCGTCGCGCGAAAAAAGAAATCGACTCTTCCCTGGCAGAAGGTGAAAAAGACATCAGCATCAAAAAGTAGTGAGAGATAACAAAGACCAAGGAGGCGTCGCCATGTCCATCCCCTTTGATATCGACCGCTTCGCCGATCTGGCCGAAGAGATGATCGCCCAGATCCCGGAAAAATTCCTTCGCCGCCTCAACGGCGGAATCCATATCCAACCGGACACCATCCAGGATGATGAAGGTTTCTTCATCCTGGGTGAGTGTTTCTTCGATGCGTATCTTGGCCACTGGATCAACATCTACCACGGCTCCTTTGCACAGTCTTTCGCTGAGGAACCGGCCGAAGTCTGGGAGGATGAGCTGTACGAGACAATCCTCCATGAAATTCGCCACCACCTGGAAGACCTGGCCGGCGCCGACGACCTGCTCCGAGAGGAAATGGCTGAGCTGGAAGCCTGGCGCACCGAGAGAGAGAAATCGAGTAGGAGGGGGTGATTAACCCCCGTCCTCTCACACCACCGTACGTACCGTTCGGTATACGGCGGTTCATGCTGGTTGACGATGAGATTGGTATGTTTCGACTAAACTGACTAAGCCCTGTTCCCGCCAGTAGGCGAGGCCAAGGGCTTTATTCATTTGCGGGGTCAAGGACAGACGCCAATATCCTTTTCGTGAGCCGCTGATGTTGCATGCCCATTCCTCCGGGATCCCCAACGCCACTAAGTTTCGTCTTCGTGTCTTCGGGCGCTTCCATTGCTTGAGCAGGCACATCCGCAGTCGTCGGCGAAGCCACTCATCCAACTCTTTAAGTACGCTTGGCGTGTCAATGAGTCGAAAGTAGCCCATCCAGCCTTTCAGGTATTGGTTGAGGGTGACCAGTCGGTCCTCCATCGCAATGCTTCGGTTCCGCCCAGTGAACTGGCGGATCTTCTCTTTCACCCGTTTCACCGTTTGGGGGGCGAGCCGAATCTTTGCTGCCTTATGCCACGTAAATGAAAACCCCAGAAACTTTCGGTTCCAGGGTCGGTCGACTGCGCTTTTCTCCCAGTTGACCTGCAGTTTTAACCGCCCCTCCAGAAACTTTGCCATACCCTCCATCACTCGTTGCCCTGCCCGTCGACTGCGGACGTAGACGTTACAGTCGTCGGCGTACCGGCAGAAGCGATGTCCCCGGCTTTCCAGTGCCTTATCCAAATCATCCAGGATGATGTTCGCCAGCAAAGGGCTGAGTGGACCTCCCTGGGGTGTTCCTTCCTCGCTCTTCACACGAATCCCGTTGAGCATGACCCCGGCCTTGAGGTATTCTCGGATCAACTTCAAGATTCGTTTGTCCTTCACCTTGCGCGCTACGCGCGCCATGAGAATGTCGTGATTGACGCGATCAAAGAACTGGGCCAGGTCCATGTCAACCACCCATCGGTAGCCGTCGGCGATGTATTCCTTCGCTTTCTTCACCGCTTGGTGCGCACTCTTTCCCGGACGAAATCCGTAGCTGTTCGTGGAAAAGTCAGGGTCGAAGATCGGCATCAGGATCTGGTTCAGGGCCTGTTGGATCAGTCGATCGACGACAGTGGGAATGCCCAGCTTCCGTGTTCCGCCTTGGGGTTTGGGAATTTCAACCCGCCGGACCGGTTGCGGTCGATAGGTCCCCTCCAACAATTCCTGTTTAATGCGCGACCATTCCTCTTTTAGGTACGGGCGCAGGGATTCTAGCCCCATACCGTCGATTCCGGCCGCGCCTTTGTTGGCCATGACTCGCTTATACGCTTCCGTCATGTTCCCTCGTTCGACGACTTTCTCCATCAGATCATACGTCTCTTCGCGGGGTTGCTTCGCTTCTTGTGCCGGTAACGCGCTCGGCACTCCACCGGTCCCCTGCGGATTCACCGCTTCCTCCCGTTGGCAGTTCCCTTTCGGGATATTCGGCTGTCTCTGCGCGTCACGCGAACGCATCGTCGCTTCCCCTTCCATCATGTTCGGTCCTTCATCTGGCCGGACGTCGGGCCAGCCTACTATGACCTCTGCTGACTCCTGCCGGTTCAGCCACGCCTTTCGGCGTGGTTTCCCAAGTTACTTGGTCCCCCGGCAGGCCTCCCCGGGTAAGAACGTTGCCTTTCCCTCCATCTACCCGCCCCATTTACTCTCGGCAGCCTTCGGTGACAAGGACTTCGCTTTGTTCGGCAAGCTCATCCAACTGCCGCTAGCCTCACCTGGGGTTCGTGGTCCTCGGGCCGGAGGTTTGCCGCTGGCTTCCTTCAGATTCCGCCTCGCGGCGGACACCCTTGCCTTAAGCTAACGCCTACTGCCACCTTCGGCGTTCGGGACTTCCACCCTAGAGACAACGCCCATGCCGGGCGCACTGAAAAAACCGCCGCGCCTCTAAAGCGCGACGGCATTTCCGAAAGCTAGTCGTTGCAACAACAGCGGCAACGAACGACAGCGGTTTGACCGGGTCGTAGGTTGATGACTCTCACACGGCGGCGTCGATGGCATCTCCTTCGATTCATGGCGATTTGCCCCCTTTCTGTCAGTGATATTGTACTATATGGGGGGAGGAAAAATTTGGTGTATCGTCGACTGCCCTGTACCGTTGCGGCTGTTACCGGCTGTCCCGTTGCACTTTCTCGATCAACCGATCGAGCAACCTCAGCACCATCTCCGAATTCTGCTCCAATTCCTTGTACTGGCGCTCCGCCTCGGCGCGGTTGCCGGCGTGGTAGGCGATGACAGCCTTGACGGCGCAGTCGTGGACCTTGTGGTGCGGCCCATCGATGGCGATGAAGTCAGGATCTCCTTTTAAGACATTGTCGCCGAAGTACCACCGGCCGAGGCGACACTCCCGATGGGAGTTGACCTCTTCCGGTCGGACCTCGATGACGCCCTTTAACATGTTTTCGATGCGGAGCTTCCAGAGCAGGTGATCCGATTTCGCCTTGGTCAGGATCTGCACCGGCGTCAGGTTGCCATCGTTTTCGATTTTGAAGCGCTGGACGTTGTTCATCAATTCGTTGGCGACGGCGCTCGTCTCCTCCGCTCCGGCGGCGATCGTCTCCATGGCCGCCGTCGTCTCCTCGACAGCCGCCGATACCTCATGGATATGGATGTTGACATTCTCGATGGCTGTCGCAACGGAATCGATGAGTTTCACAATCTTGTCAGAACTGGCCACATTTTCAGCCGTCACGCTGACGATGTTCTGGACAGCCTGTTCCGTATGTTGGACCGCATTGATGATGTTTTCCAAGGCTTTGCCGGCCTTCTGCACGACGATCACCCCGGCATCCACCTCTTCGCGGCTTTGCACCGTGGCGGCGACGGCTGCCACAGTGCTCTCGGTGATTTTTCCGATCAGCTGGCTGACCTCCCAGGCGCCCTTGTTGGACTGCTCGGCCAACTTCCGCACCTCATCGGCGACGACGGCGAAACCGCGCCCCGCCTCCCCGGCGCGGGCGGCTTCAATGGAGGCGTTGAAGGCCAGCAGGTTCGTCTGCTCAGCGATCCCTGTGATCATGTCGGAAATCATCCGAATCTGCTTCGAGTACTCTCCCAGGGTGCTCATGATCGCTTCCGTCTCTACGGTCTTTTCTTTGATTCTGCGCATCCTTCCGATCGTTTCGCCGACCGTCTCCTTGCCCATGTCGGCTGCTTCGATCATGAAATGCGAGTTTTCCGAGGCCTTTTGCGCCTGCGTGCGGGCGATCTGGATCAGAGAAGACAATTCCAACAGGACCGAAGAGGCGTCGACGATCGCTTGGTTCCCCTGCTCCGTCTCATTGGTGACTGATTGGATATTGTTGGCGATTTCCTGAATGGAAGCGGACACCTCTTCGCTCGACGCCGCCAACTCCTGCGAACTGGCGGCGAGATTTTCGGCGGCGTCGCGGATCATCCCCACCGTATCGGCTTGATTGCCCACCATCTGGTTAAAGGTGGCCGTCATCTGGCCGACCTCATCGGTCGAACGGACATTGCCGTAAGCCGTCAAATCGCCGGCGCCCACACGGCTCATACATAACTGCAGCTCGCTGATCGGGGCGGTGAGAGACCGGGTGATCAACAAACCGATCAGGTAACAGACGAGCATCAGCAAGACTGTCGTGATGATGACGATGATATTGGTCCGAAGGGCCAATGTATCAATCTCGTGATACAAGGCTTTAGCGACCTGCTGGTTGTATTCGGCGATCTCCTGTCGCAAAGAAATAACCTTGGTAAACTCATCTTGGTTTCCCCGAAAAACAGCGGCTGCCTCTTCCGCGCGTCCCTCAAGCGCCAGTTGGATCACCATATTGCGGACGCTTCTCGTGTATCTCAGCGACGTTTCCAACTCGTCCATCTTCTGTCTTTCATAGTCGTCAAGTTTAGTTTGTTTGTATCTCTCCTGCAAGTCATTGATGACAGACGTATTCTTATCAATCGCCTGGGCCAGTGCTTTCTTCCGTTCCCCGTCGCTGGTAATGATGATCTCCCACATCTTCGCTTCGCTGTCCCGGGCGAGCGTGCGGATTTCGCCCATCCACTCCACAGGCAGCAACCGATCCCTGTACATCTCTTGGGCGTTCCGGTTGATCTGGGAGAGGAAGTAATAGTTCACACTGCCCATGACGGTGAGAAACCCTAAAACAAAAAGGGTGTATAAGAGCAGCTTATTGGAGATCTTCAGTTTGTTCAGCCAAACCATGTCGATCCCTCCTCCGTTTCTTCAGCCGTCTCAAGTCCGTCTCGACCGGTCTTTTCTGCTCTCTCTGACAGCAAGGGGTGTTCATCACAGATTCGTGATATCTGTTTCATTATATAGCAGATACAGTCAATATACAATTTAAAAATCTATAACGCCTTGACACCAGAAAAACAAGCCGCGCTCCCTTGTCCACTGAATGATATCTATTATTCCTTGGTATAATGCCAAAAAATTAAGCCCCCCGAGAACGACTTTCCCGCTCCGGGGGGGGTTGATACAAGTTGCTGCTCTTGCTGGCTCTGGACTTTTTGGGTGGAAGATGAGACTAAGTTGTGATATACTCCCTGTGGAAAAAAGGGGGAGGCTTTCGTGACACCAAGTCAGCACAAAAAGGAAACAGCCGGAAAGACCCTTAAGCGGGGAGTTTTTCTCACCTTGGGCGCTTTGCTCGTCGCCGTGGCTCTGGAGGTGTTCCTGGTCCCCAACCATATCATCGACGGCGGCGTCGTCGGCGTGTCGATCATCTCCTCTTACCTGTTCCCGCTCCCGCTCAGCGCCTTTTTGCTGATCTTGAACATTCCCTTTCTCATTTTCGGCTACAAACAGATCGGCAAGACCTTCACCATTTCCACCCTCTACAGCGTGTCGGTGCTGGCCCTCGGCGTCCATTTCATTCATGGCTCTCCGACGGTGACGAGCGACTTTCTGCTTGCCGCCGTCTTCGGCGGCATCATCCTCGGCCTCGGCGTCGGCCTCATTCTTCGTTATAACGGCTCCCTGGACGGCACGGAGATCCTGGCCATCATCCTCACCCGCCGGCTTCCCTTTTCCGTCGGTGAGATCATCATGTTCTTCAATATCTTCATCCTCGGCAGCGCCGGCTTTGTCTTCGGATGGGATAAAGCCATGTACTCCTTGATCGCCTATTTCATCGCCTTCAAGACGATCGACCTTGTCCTCGAGGGTCTGGACGAATCGAAAGCTGTCACGATCATCTCCAACAATGCCCAGGACATCGCCGAGGCGATCATGGCGCGCCTCGGTCGCGGCGTCACCTACCTCTACGGCAAGGGCGGCTTTTCGGGCGAGGAAAAGGAGATCCTCTACGTGTGTCGTCACCCGCCTTGAGCTGGCCAAGCTGCGGCAGATCGTCCTGGATCATGACCCGGAGGCCTTTGTGGCTGTCGAGCATGTGGCCGAGGTGATGGGCGGGCGCTTCGCCAAGAAGGCGATCCACCCTTGACGGGAAAACATCTGCCGTTATACAATAATCGCGCCATTCATGTTCAAAAGCGCATAGGAAAATCTGAGGAGGAGCCTGTCACCAAGGGGTTCCTCTGTTTTTTTACGCTCTTTTGTTTTTTATCATTTTTTCTTTTCGTCTGTACGGAAACTATTTGCTTAGGAGGTTGAACTATGAAAGACATGGCCTTTATCGTTTCCATCATCGTCTTCGTCATCGCCTATGGGTTGATCATCTGGGAGAAGATCCCTCGGGCGGTGACGGCCATGCTGGGCGGCCTGACCATGATCCTGCTCGGCTTTCTCAATCAGGAGATTGCCATCAAGGACGACATCGATTTCAACACCCTCGGCCTGCTGATCGGCATGATGATCCTTGTCGCCATCACCCGCCGCAGCGGCGTCTTTGAGGCCCTGGCCATCTGGTCTGCCAAGGTGACGAACGGCAACCCCCTCCGCCTGCTCGGCCTGTTGTCGCTGATCACGGCCTTCATGTCGGCCTTTCTCGACAACGTCACCGCTGTTCTCCTGATCGCGCCTGTCAGCATCATCCTGGCCGACACGCTGAAGGTCAACCCCCTGCCCTACCTGATCGCAGAGATCCTGGCCTCCAACATCGGGGGCACGGCCACCCTGATCGGCGATCCGCCCAACATCATGATCGGCAGTTCGACCGGCCTCGGCTTCATGGACTTTATCATCCACATGGCGCCGATCGCGGTACTGATCCTGTTGGCGACGACGTCCCTGCTGCTGGTGGTGTACCGCAAGGAGTTCTCCTCGGCGATCGAAAACCGCGATGCGATTCTGGCCATGGATCCAGCCGAAAAGATCAAGGACTGGGCGCTTCTGAAAAAATCGCTTGCCGTCCTCACCCTGACGATCATCGGCTTTGGCCTTCACAGCCTCCTGCACCTGGAATCGGCCACCATCGCCCTGACCGGCGCCATGCTCCTGATGATCGTCAGTCGGGAAGAGCCGGAGGAGATCCTGCTTCTTGTCGAATGGCCGACCATCTTCTTCTTCGTGGGGCTCTTCGTCCTGGTCGGCGGTTTAAAAGCGACGGGCGTCATCGCCGCGCTGGCCCAGTGGGCGCTGGACATCACTCAAGGCAACACACAGACGGCAGCGCTGCTGATCATGTGGCTCTCTGCCATCGCCTCCGGGTTTATAGACAACATCCCCTTTGTCGCCACCATGATCCCCATGATCCATGAGATGGGCGCCCTCTCGGGCATGGAATTGGAACCGGTCTGGTGGTCTCTGGCCCTGGGCGCCTGCCTGGGCGGCAACGGGACGCTGGTGGGCGCTTCGGCCAACATCATCGTTGCCGGCATCGCCGAGAAAGCCGGCGTTCCCATCTCCTTCAGGAAGTTCTTTCTCGTCGGTTTTCCCTTCATGCTCCTCTCCGTCGCCATGGCCCATGTCTACGTCCTCGTCCGTTATTTTTAAGGCTTCTGACTGGGGGCTGTCAGGCTGAGGGCATTCGTATAGATGCATAAAAAAAAAAGGAGGGTACAGGCTGAACAGCCTGTTCTCCTCCTTTTTTCTTGGTTATCGATTTCCTGTGACCTCAACGTTCGGTCCACGTTTGAATGATATCGATCCGCCCTCGCCGATGGCTGCTGCCTTTCATTGAGCCAGCGAAGATACGGTACCACCGCCTTCGGCTGTCCCGACGAGGTCTTTGGCGCAGAGCGCCGGGGCCGGTCGCTCCATCGCAGCAGGCGGCGTTACGCTTCGTTGTTGCTGTCGATGTCGATGATGACAGCGATTTTTATTTGCCTCCCACCAGAGCGTTGATTTTTTCGATGAAGGCTTCCTCGCTGGGAACCTGTCCTACCGCGACTACTTCATCATTGATCATCAAGACCGGAATCGTGATAAAGCCATGCTTCATGACTTCCTTGAAATCATAGACCTGCTCCAACGAATAGGCGACACCCATTGTCGGCAGAACCCGCTCAACGAGCGCTGCCATCTCTATACAGTTTTTGCACTTCCGCCCGAAGATCTTCACGTTTAGCATCTCATTTCCTCCCCCGCCTGTTTGCTTCTATAGTCGAACAAAGGGAAGAGGAAGTCAACAAAGGGAAAGTTAAGAAAGGGTTACGATTCCTTGCGCTTTGCGCCTCCACTTCCTGGTTTCGGCTCACCTTACGAACACCTTCGTCAAGGGGTATCGTCGTTGCTGAATCATACAGGTAAATGTTTTGTCGTCCCCCACGATTAAAAGGAGAATCTTAAAAAGGGTACAGCGGGCCTCTGTCGAAGCTACTTAGCAGCGACCATTACTCCGAGGGGGGTTTTATTTTATCATGAGTCTATGCAAACGTTGTGAACAGCTGCCTGCTCCTTTGGCCGATCAAGGGGTTCTCTATATCGCTCCACCGGTTGCTTTAACATTCAATCACCTTTGCCAGGCAATTGAACAGATTGGGATTGCTTACTCGAGGCCGTCTAGAAAATAAGCAAATTCCCTAGCCAGCCCTTGCAAAAGCATGATTTTTTAATACAAACAGCAAAAAACTAGAGTCTTTTTATCGGTCTCACCGGCCCTTTTTGAGGATTTTCCTCAAAAAGGGCAGATCTCCCCCTTGCACCTTATGCGGCTTTTTTGAAAGCAACACCGCGTAAGGCACTCACCTCCAACACCATGGTTGCATTCTTATCATTTCGTAGACGGTTGAGTTTTTGAAAGTTCGCCGCTAACGCGCTGAGCCGGGCGGCATAAGCCAGATTTCGTTTTCCGATACGGCGAACCCGGCGCAGTCCGTAACGGTTGACCAGTTCATTTTGCTTGGCTTCGATGCGGCTGCGAAGACGCATCTGTTCCTTATAGATTTTCGTTTGGGAGTGCTTTGCCGCCTCGAGCATGACACCATAGGCGTTGTGAATAAAAATCGTGCGCCGATGTTTCTTTTCTTTAAAACAGGTCGTGTAACGAGGGCAGTGCTTGCAATCATGGTCCTTGGCGCGAAGCACGAAGTTCTTCCCATCTGCCACTTCCGAATAGGTGGTGATGACTTTTCCTCTCGGGCAGATCAGTTGTGTTTGGTCTTCGGAAACTTGAAATCCCTCGCCCGCGAGGATATCACATTTTGTCTTTGGTGAAAGTGGCGCCACTACGTCAATGCCTTTTTCCTTGAGGGTGACACGGTCATCGCCCGCACCATAGTGGGTATCTCCAATGATCGTCGGGTTTTCTACACAATCGGTGGGAAGCTGATCCGCTAACGGCACCAGACTGGAGCCGTCATAGTCGTTGGCTTTCATGGCCTCGGCGGCGGCGATAAATCCGGAATTTCCGACTTCGACGATGGCCATCTTATACCCGCGCCATTTCGTCTTGCCCTTACAACCGAAACGGGCTTCGCTGTCTACAGCCGAAACTATCATATCTTTGACAGAACCGCCGGGGGCTATCTCAAGAGTTCCATCATCTTTCCGAATGATTCGTTCACGGAGGATACGGCAAAGCAAAAGGGCGTAATGAATGACATCGGGCTTCTTCTTCCACGAAGCCTCCGATGACTCCACGTAGGCCAGCAGTTCGTCAGCCTCGCTGACCACTTCAACAAGCCGTTCCATTTTGGCCTTATCGTCCAGGTTATGCTCTTTCACTTCCGTCACTGTTTCCAGGTAACGTACCGCCCGAGGGGCATGGGGGATTGCATGCCATGGAACACTGTATTGCTTCGCCAAAAGACGCACCAACAGGCGCATGGCTTGGCGGATCAGTTCGATGGTCGTGGGGGCACTGATGGGAGCTATGACATGGGTCGTGTCCGTTATCCAAGGTTCTTTCCCTGTCAAAACGCCCAGGTAGTACATCAACCGGATAAAGCGATCGAGATAGACCTTATCAAGTTCCTTTTGGATGAGCCGTTGCCGGTGGACGCCAAAATTGGCGTGATCAATGCCCGGTTCATCGAGGGCCATTCCTAACGCAAACTTGACCTCGATGTTCACACGTGTCTGTGCTTCCATCCCCCGGTCTGTTTCGCCCAGCATTTCCTGTAACATGCAGGCCATCGTCATCTGCCGGGCCGCATGACTGGGACGTCCGTTGTCAAGGCAATAGAGACCTGTAAAATCCTCCGGTTGTATTAATAGGGGCGCCAATTCACGAAACAGGCGAAAGACGGAATCGGCAGGCACAAGTTGGTCCCAGAGGGCTGCAAAGTCGTAAAAGCTAACTTGGGGGTCCACATCGAATCGAAACAAGGTACATCGCCTCGCTATAAACAGTCTTTGTACCTATATCCTTCGACGCGAAGAGTCGAATTCCCTTTAAATTCCACCAATTTCCATATAAAAACGTCTTGCTTTTTGCCCTCTCTTGAGGGGGTTTTTAGACAGACTCTACTCGCTTTTTTCCACCGAGATTGTGGCGATTCATCTGGCTCCGGGCGTACTCACCCAACTGGGCACCCTGTTGCCGACGGTGCTGAGTCGCGCCGAGATGGTCGATTCACGGTCGCTCCTTCTTCCGCCGGGACAAAACCCGACGATACAGGATTTGTTGCAGGTACAGCCACTGTATCGGTTGGTGAGCCGGATTCAGGGGGATTGGCTGGTCGAGATTTTGAAGGAAAACCGAATCGTCACCTATTTTCAACCCATCGTTCAGTGTGATGAGCCGGAACGCCTTTTCGCCTATGAGTGCTTGCTTCGCGGCAAGGATCGAAACGGCGGGATCCTGTCACCGGGGCGGATATTCGAGGTCGCCCGCGATGCCGATCTGTTGTTTCAACTGGACCGCATTGCCCGGATCACCGCCATCGAAGAGGCCACGCGGCATTCCATTCAATCGACCTTATTCATCAATTTTAACCCTTCTTCTGTGTACGATCCGGCGACCTGCCTGCGGACGACCATCGAGGCAGTTCGTGAAGCCAAGATTCAACCGGAGCAGGTCGTTTTCGAAGTTGTCGAGAGCGAACAGATCAGCGATGCGCAACACCTGAGAACAATCCTGGACCATTACCGCAATGCCGGATTCCAGGTCGCCCTGGATGATCTGGGAGCCGGTTATTCATCCTTAAACTTGTTGACCCATCTGCGGCCTGACTTTGTTAAGCTGGACATGGAACTGGTGCGGAATGTGGACAAAGACGCCTACAAAGGCGAGATTACGATGAAACTGCTGGAGCTGGCCCGGCGGTTGCAGATCAAAACGATCGCCGAGGGGGTCGAGCGCCCGGAAGAATGGCGTTGGTTGAAAAAGCACGGCGCTGACTACGTGCAGGGCTATCTTTTCGCTAAGCCGGCTTGTCCGCCGCCGCTCCCGACCTGGTCGGATAAGCTTTAGCCCGCAATGACGGCCAAAGCGCCCGACTCGACACCATGCCTCAGCCGGCTCCCAAGGTGGACAAGCTTATCCCCGCAATGACAGCCAAGGCGCCTGACTCGACACCATGGTTCAGTCGAGCCTAAGTTATCGATTTCCTATGGCCTCAACGATCGATCCCCGTTCGAATGATGTCGATCAGCGCCTGCGGGTGACCGTGGCCTTTCATCTCGCTGACGACGGTGTCAACATCATAGGCCACTTCCCGGAAAGTGACGGCGACGGCATCGCCGAGTTGAATCAACGCATAGGTTGCGTTGGGATTCCCCTGTTTCGGCTTGCCGACGCTTCCCACGTTGATGATATGAACCCCGTCGATAAGTTTGTGGAAGGTCTGATGGGAATGGCCGCAGATCATCACATTGGCCGGAGTGAGTTTGACCAAAGCGCGCAGTTCTTCAATGGGCGTGTTCATGCGCAGGTATTCGTTGAGGCGGCGGGGCGAGCCATGAAAGACATGGATGAGCCACTCGCCGGGCGCCGGCTTCGGCGGGTTCGCATACCGCTCTATCGCCTCGTGGTAGGATCGGATTTGAGGGGCCTTGTCTTCCATGGTATCAAAGGCAGGATCATACATCGGATAAAGGCCTGGGAGCGATTCGGGCAGCAAAGGAACGAGCGCCGGCAGTTGCGGCAGTTTATCAATGCGGTAAAACAAGTGATAGGGCAGACTGCGCAGATGAGCCTTGTTTTTCTCCTCTAGGGTTTCCCTGGTGAAGCGGATGGAGAATTCACCGACAGCTTGCGCCGTTTCCGACGTGTAGTCGCATCCGCAGATCAGACGAAAGTTCGCCACGGCGTCATCGTAGTTCCCCATCACTGCGGGGATTTTTGCGTCGATGATCTTCTCAACCACCTCGTTGGGCCGGGGTCCGTAGCCGACGAGGTCTCCGGCGCATAGCACCAAGTCCGGATGCTGGGACTCGATATCCCGCAGGACAGCGTTGAGGGCTTCGGCGTTTGCGTGGATATCGGCGATGACAGCGATGTTCACTTGCTTCCCACCAAAGCGTTTATTTTGCTGCATATCTTTTTCCCCTCCGCCAAACATTTGATTCTATATTCGACCAAGCGGCAGAGGAAAGTCAATAACAGCTCGGTTAAGAAAGGGTTAGGCTTTTTCGCCCATGCCTTTTCAGGGCCGGCATGGGCTGCTTGCAGCAGACGACTCCGATACGTGCACACCCCAGACGCCGCACCGCCTGCGCCATCTTGTGGCCCTTATAGGACCTTCTGCGGGACTTGATGAGTACAAAACAATGGAGGTCACCTATGATTATGCTACATCCCTGGCCATCACAATATAGAATGAAATACCTGTAAATAGGACGAATATGGGTATCAGCATGGTCCAGACAAAGGGAATCCTGAATCCGTGAGTCGACTTGGCAGTACCCCAATGATTTTCCACAAAAAGTAATTCGTATTACAAGAATTTAATCCAATTTCCTTAGATAGCAATTTGAACACGTCGCCTTATCAAAGAAGGTGGTGCCGTCAAGAAACGAGATCCATAAAAGCGTATAGCAAAGCTAACCTTTGACACATTTTACATCCAAAGGTCTATCCCATCGAATGAATTTGATTTTTTAGGAAATTCTTGCCGTTTACGAAAAAGCAAGATAGAGATCCTTAAACGTTGCGTACCAGGGACTATGCGCCCCGAGCCGGAGCTTCACTTGTCTGGCATGTCTCACCAATCGAGACGCAATGGTGATCACATTTTGAAGTACCGTGCGTATCCGGCGGCGCTGCGTATGGGCCTTTCTCTTTAGGGGAGAATCCGGATGGTGTAAGCTCATTTGACCAACGATGCGAAGCAGGTTATAGGCAAGCGCACCGAAATGAAAGACCAGATCATTGACCTTAAATTTTCCACTAGGCAGTCGTTCCAAATCAAGGTCCGTTTTTAACTCGCTATGGAATTGCTCGCTGGTTCCGTGATCTCTTTGCAAATGGATCAATTCTTCCGGCGAGACGGGTAACGACGTCCAGTACGTGGCCACTTCTAACTCTGGAAGCAGCAATTGCTGCCCATTGGACAAGATGGTTCGTTCCACGACATGGAAAACCACCCGTTCACGTTGTTCCATATTGCCGACCTTCCACATTACACTGCCCATATACTCCACTTTTCCTTCCCGAACAATTCGGGCCTGCCCATTTTTAAGGGCGATGTCCCTCCACATTTCGGGAGTTTCTTGGCGAAGGTTGCGTTTGATTATGTAGAGTCTGTCTAAAAACCCCCTCAAGAGAGGGCAAAAAGCAAGACGTTTTTATATGGAAATTGGTGGAATTTAAAGGGAATTCGACTCTTCGCGTCGAAGGATATAGGTACAAAGACTGTTTATAGCGAGGCGATGTACCTTGTTTCGATTCGATGTGGACCCCCAAGTTAGCTTTTACGACTTTGCAGCCCTCTGGGACCAACTTGTGCCTGCCGATTCCGTCTTTCGCCTGTTTCGTGAATTGGCGCCCCCTATTAATACAACCGGAGGATTTTACAGGTCTCTATTGCCTTGACAACGGACGTCCCAGTCATGCGGCCCGGCAGATGACGATGGCCTGCATGTTACAGGAAAATGCTGGGCGAAACAGACCGGGGGATGGAAGCACAGACACGTGTGAACATCGAGGTCAAGTTTGCGTTAGGAATGGCCCTCGATGAACCGGGCATTGATCACGCCAATTTTGGCGTCCACCGGCAACGGCTCATCCAAAAGGAACTTGATAAGGTCTATCTCGATCGCTTTATCCGGTTGATGTACTACCTGGGCGTTTTGACAGGGAAAGAACCTTGGATAACGGACACGACCCATGTCATAGCTCCCATCAGTGCCCCCACGACCATCGAACTGATCCGCCAAGCCATGCGCCTGTTGGTGCGTCTTTTGGCGAAGCAATACAGTGTTCCATGGCATGCAATCCCCCATGCCCCTCGGGCGGTACGTTACCTGGAAACAGTGACGGAAGTGAAAGAGCATAACCTGGACGATAAGGCCAAAATGGAACGGCTTGTTGAAGTGGTCAGCGAGGCTGACGAACTGCTGGCCTACGTGGAGTCATCGGAGGCTTCGTGGAAGAAGAAGCCCGATGTCATTCATTACGCCCTTTTGCTTTGCCGTATCCTCCGTGAACGAATCATTCGGAAAGATGATGGAACTCTTGAGATAGCCCCCGGCGGTTCTGTCAAAGATATGATAGTTTCGGCTGTAGACAGCGAAGCCCGTTTCGGTTGTAAGGGCAAGACGAAATGGCGCGGGTATAAGATGGCCATCGTTGAAGTCGGAAATTCCGGATTTATCGCCGCCGCCGAGGCCATGAAAGCCAACGACTATGACGGCTCCAGTCTGGTGCCGTTAGCGGATCAGCTTCCCACCGATTGTGTAGAAAACCCGACGATCATTGGAGATACCCACTATGGTGCGGGCGATGACCGTGTCACCCTCAAGGAAAAAGGCATTGACGTAGTGGCGCCACTTTCACCAAAGACAAAATGTGATATCCTCGCGGGCGAGGGATTTCAAGTTTCCGAAGACCAAACACAACTGATCTGCCCGAGAGGAAAAGTCATCACCACCTATTCGGAAGTGGCAGATGGGAAGAACTTCGTGCTTCGCGCCAAGGACCATGATTGCAAGCACTGCCCTCGTTACACGACCTGTTTTAAAGAAAAGAAACATCGGCGCACGATTTTTATTCACAACGCCTATGGTGTCATGCTCGAGGCGGCAAAGCACTCCCAAACGAAAATCTATAAGGAACAGATGCGTCTTCGCAGCCGCATCGAAGCCAAGCAAAATGAACTGGTCAACCGTTACGGACTGCGCCGGGTTCGCCGTATCGGAAAACGAAATCTGGCTTATGCCGCCCGGCTCAGCGCGTTAGCGGCGAACTTTCAAAAACTCAACCGTCTACGAAATGATAAGAATGCAACCATGGTGTTGGAGGTGAGTGCCTTACGCGGTGTTGCTTTCAAAAAAGCCGCATAAGGTGCAAGGGGGAGATCTGCCCTTTTTGAGGAAAATCCTCAAAAAGGGCCGGTGAGACCGATAAAAAGACTCTAGTTTTTTGCTGTTTGTATTAAAAAATCATGCTTTTGCAAGGGCTGGCTAGGGAATTTGCTTATTTTCTAGACGGCCTCTATGTAGTCAACATTCTCTGCGCGGAGGACACGTATGTTATCGACGCTGTCAAAGCCGGAATCCATGCGTACCAGAAGCTTCTCAGCTCCGCACTGGCGTGCGTAATTGATGCTCTTTGTTAAGAACTGGGGCGTTCCTTTCTGGCTATGATCTTTGCCCGGACGCAGCTCAACGTTTATGCAGTAGCCTTCCTGACCGAGGTAGGCCAGTATGGGCGCAAAGCCATCATGACCTTTGTAGGTGCGCGTCACCCCCTCTTTTTTGGAACCGGAATTATCCAATGGCGTCACATCTACGTCTACCGTCAGATAGTCTGTAGCGCCGACCCGAACAGGTGTCAGGGGAGCTTTTGCTTTTTTGATGAGACGAGCAGATTCTTCCATAATGATGTCGTTCCATTTCAAATCCGTCTCAACAACCTTTTCAAATCGTTGTCGTAACGTGGGACTGGAGGGTACGATGTCGACGCCCATGGCGTATCGAAAAAAGTCATCTCCACGAGCCAGCTCAATCGCATCGAAGTCATTCTTTCCCTGACAGAGAAGGCCCAGGTAGCTCAGAGCAACAGTTCCGTGGCTTATATCTGGTGTCAAACAAGTGGGCACAGTGAACTTATCCAATCGCAATTTCAATGAAGTCTTTCTTAACAAGGCGCCCACGAGCGCCAATCCAGTTACCGGTGTAAGCTCCTCATTCGATTGCTCGATAATGAACTTCTTCATGGTCATGCATTCACCCCGTCGGTGAGTTTAAATCACTCCGATTAAACTCGTTTATCTCTATTATACGGGGAAATGCGCTGAATTTCGACTATTTACTTTTTATCCTGTCACTGATTCAGGGGAATGAAAAACTGATTCCAACCGACATGTTGTAAAACGACAAAGGTAGGAATGGCGGTCGGAATGAATGGTCCCACACTGCTGGATACAAAAGATACGAAGTTCAGCACCACGAAAAGACCTGCACCCACCAGCGGTGGAACGAAGTGCTTGGTCCATAAGCCAATGCAAATGATGATAGGAACCAGCATGAATTGCATCAGCGTCGTTTCCATGGCCAGTTGGAAATTGCGAATAAAAAGGTTCCAATCCAAGGGCGTCGATGTGAACTTCCACCCAAAAAGAAATGTCACAGCCGTCGACACCAACGATAACAGCATCACAAACAAAAATACGGTGATTATCTTTGATACAATGATCCTGGCGCGGCTTACAGGCAATGTGAAAAGGTTGATGATGGCCCCGCCTTGATATTCCTGTACAAATACATAGGAAGCCACTGCTCCAAAAATAAAGGGATAGAACAACAGATGGTTAATCTGAAAAGCAACCGCAAAGAGTTCATCCCAGCTTTTGAACTGTTGGGTCTGACTCATTGTCTGGAGCGACGAAATGAGCGCAAAAAAGGGGGCGACAACCGAACCAAGGAAAGTCATCCATACCATTCGGGAACGTTTCCATTTCGTCATTTCTAATCGAATGCTCAAGATCATCTTGTCTCCCCTCCTGTCAGACGCATGAAGCGATCCTCCAAAGTCTCTTTTTGAACGGATAAATGAAATACATCAACCCCTGCCTCAACCAGAACTCGGTTCATGGCGTGCGGTTGTTCTAGCTGCTCAAAGACCTGGATTTCGCCGTCGTCAAGCAAACGAAGCTGTTGAATCCGAAGCTTTTCTTCCAATATCTGTACTGCGCGATGTGGATTCGAAGATTTCACCGTGAGATACTGCTTCCCCTTCCGCTCCAATTCATCCATGGCGATCTCTTCGACCAATTGACCTTGATGAATGATGCCGACCCGATCGGCCAACTGCTCAATTTCCGGAAGAATATGGCTAGAGACAAAGATGGTGATATTTCGATATTTACTCAAATCTCGAATGATGTGGCGAATTTCTCGAATCCCGGCCGGATCGAGTCCATTCGTCGGTTCATCGAGGATCAACAATTCCGGTTCATGCAGTAATGCTCTGGCGATACCCAATCGTTGTTTCATTCCTAACGAGAACTGATTGACCTGTTTATCGGCAGCCTGCCCCAGCCCCATAAAAGAAAGAATCTCGTCAACGGCCTTCAGATTCGGCAGACCAATCATTCTCGCGTTATAGAGAAGATTTTCTCGTGCCGTTAAGTGGGTATAGAACCCCGGATACTCAATCATGGAACCAATGCGGCGAAACATTTCTTGCCCGAAGGATTCCTTAGGGCGGCCAAAAAGTCGAATCTGACCTTGAGATGGGCGAATCAGGCCCATGATCATCCGTATCGTCGTCGTTTTCCCTGCGCCGTTTCTTCCCAAAAAACCATATATCTCCCCAGTCCTCACGGATAGATTCAAGCTTTTGACCGCCCAGGTTCCGTTGTAAACTTTGCCCAGATTCGAGACTTCTAAAATTGGTGTCCTCTGCTGCATGTCTTTCTCCCTCCCTCAGATAACAGTATATCCGAGGAAGTTTACAGAGACTTTTCTTCAACCTTAACCTTTCCTTAAATTGATCGGTCTATGCGGAAGGCCATTGGATGATAAAAGAAAGGCCTCCCTCCGCGGACGGTTCTGCATATAGATTGCCTTTTTGCATGCGCAGAAGTTGCCGGGAAATCGCCAATCCCAATCCAAGGCCTTTCGACTTTCGTTGCCGTTGAAAGGGCTCAAAGATATCATCATCGACTTCCGGTCTACCTTTCCCGTTGTCTTCAATGACCGTCTGTCTTTTATTTACGTCCAATCTCACGCGTATTATGGTCACATCAAGGGCATGATCGATGGCATTTTGAATGAGGTTTCGAATCACCCTTGCAACCGTTTCCGGATCAATGGTCACGTTGGCCACCAGTGGAATTTCGGCAATCAGTTGAATACCTCTGGCTTCCAGCCCCGGTAAAAATTCTATCAGCACTTCACGGTGGGTTTCTGCAAGATTGATGGTTTGGGGAGAAAGCTGCTCTTGATGCAAGTCCAACTTGGCCCACTCAAAGAATCGGTTCAGGGTGTTGAGTAACGTCAGTCCTTTATAGTAAGCCGTTTCTATATATTCGTCTTTCTTATCGGGATTCGTCAGCCCTTTGTGCACCGCTTCGAGATACCCTAATACAGATGCCAGCGGGGTTCGCAGGTCATGGGTGATGGCGGTGATAAATCGCCTGCGCTGTTCATCGTCCCTACGCTTGTTGCTCTCTTGTATATGCAATTGTTGGAGAAGGATATTGACTTGCGCTGCGATCGGATGAAGCAATGAAAGGTGCGAATAAAAACGTACTTGTCGATTTCCCTGAATCGCTTCCGCCAGCAGCCGTTGCATACGCCTGACTTCTTGATAAACAATCGCCATAAACACAACGCCTGTTCCCAAGAAGACGATAAAAACAACAGCAGCCCATTTGAACAGGTTCATTTCCCACATACCAATCGATACCCTAATCCGCGAACGGTTTGCAATCGCTGCGGGTTAGCGGGATCCTCTTCGATTTTATTTCTCAATCGGGAGATGTGAACCATGACGGTATTGTCATCATGGATAAACTCTTTTCCCCACACACTTTCATAAATCTGCGCGATCGTTACCACTCGATTCGGTCGCTCAGCCAAATATTTCAATAGAGTGAATTCTTTGGCTTTTAATGAGATCACGTTGCCCTTTACTTTTACTTCAGTGGTATCACAATTGATTTCCAAGGACCCACAGTGAAGAATGGTTTCCTTTCCCACTTGATTTTCGGTGATATGATGGGTTCCCTCTGTTCGTCGCAAAACCGCCTTTACCCGAGCCGTCAATTCGATTAGGCTGAAGGGCTTCACAATGTAGTCATCGGCTCCGAGAGTAAAGTTGACAACTTTATCCATGTCATTATCTTTTGCCGTTAACATGATCACGGGTTTGGATGTTTTCCGACGAATATATTGCAATACCTCACTGCCATCCATGTCCGGAAGCATGATATCCAAAATAAATAAATTAAATTCTTCCACATCGATGGAATCGATGGCGCTCTTTCCATCATGAGCCATCAGAACCTGAAAACCTTCGCTTTTTAGCTGATCGGCCACCAGTTTGGCTACATCGATTTCGTCTTCGACGATTAGAATTTTTCTCATGGAAATCCCCTTTTGAATCTCATCTAAAGCATTCTATCTGTCTTTATCATTCCCCAGTTCTTCCATCAAGCCGGCGGTTTTGAGCGTCGAATCTTATGGACAAGCGTTCGTTGCGTATACTACGACATATACCGCTTACAACGCAACGGAGGTTAGAGAGATGACCGGACCAACCAGTAGGAAACCGAATCGGCTGATCCAAGAGAAAAGCCCTTACCTCCTCCAGCATGCCTATAACCCCGTGGAATGGTATCCCTGGGGAGAAGAAGCGTTTACAAGAGCCAAAGAACAAGACAAGCCTGTATTTTTATCAGTGGGATATTCGACTTGCCATTGGTGCCACGTGATGGAGCGCGAGTCCTTCGAGGACGAGGAAGTGGCCGCCTACCTGAACGAGCACTTCATCTCTGTCAAGGTCGACCGGGAGGAGCGCCCCGATGTGGACCATATCTACATGACCGTCTGCCAAGCCATCACCGGCCATGGCGGCTGGCCGCTGACGGTGATCATGACGCCCGACAAAAAGCCCTTTTTCGCCGGAACCTACTTCCCCAAGCGCAGCCGCCAGGGCTTGGCGGGCCTGCTCGATATCCTAGAAGCCGTCGTCGATCAGTGGAAGAATGATCGGGGCAAACTGGTGGCCGCCGGCGACCGGGTGACCCAACACCTGCAACGAGAGGTCCAAGCCAACAGCGCCGGCAGCCTCGACGATGCGTCGATCCTGCGCGGCTATGCGTGGCTGCAAAAGCGCTTCGACGACGTCTACGGCGGCTTCGGACACGCCCCCAAGTTCCCGACGCCCCACAACCTGCTCTTCCTGCTCCGTTGCGACAAACTGATCAATGCGAAAGAAGCGCTGCCGATGGTAGAAAAGACGCTCCGGCAGATGCACGCCGGCGGCATCTACGACCACCTGGGCTACGGCTTTTCCCGCTACTCGACCGACGAGAAGTGGCTCGTCCCCCACTTTGAAAAGATGCTCTACGACAACGCTCAACTGGCCATGGCCTACCTGGAGGCGTACCAAGTCACCGCAAAGGACGAGTACGCTGAGGTGGCCCGGGAGATCTTCTCCTATGTGCTGCGGGACATGCACGCGCCCGAGGGCGGCTTTTACTCGGCCGAAGACGCCGATTCGGAAGGCGTCGAAGGCAAGTTTTACCTCTGGACGCCCCAGGAGGTCAAGGAGATCCTCGGCGAAGAGACGGGCAAGCTCTTCTGCCAGTGGTATGATATCACCGAAAAAGGCAACTTTGAAGGCCAGAACATCTTAAACCGCATCGACGCCGACAGGCGCCCCTTCACGCCGCCCATGGGCTGGCACCAGATCCTCACTGACGCTGAAGAGAAGCTCTTCGTCGCCCGAGAAAAGCGAGTCCATCCGCTTAAAGATGAAAAGATCCTCACCGCCTGGAACGGCCTGATGATCGCCGCTCTAGCTATGGGCTTTCGCATCCTCTACGACCGCTCCTACCTCGACGCTGCCATAGGCGCCGCCGACTTCATCTGGGAGAAACTGCGCGACGACAAAGGCCGACTGCTCGCCCGCTACCGCGACGGCGAAGCGGCCTATAAGGGCTATATCGACGATTACGCCTTCATGATCTGGGCGCTCATCGAACTGTACCAGGCCGACACGAACCCGCTCTGGCTGAAACGGGCGCTGACGCTCCAGGAGGACCAGAACCGGCTTTTTTGGGATCCCGATCAGGGAGGCTACTTCTTCTATGGCAGCGACAGCGAGGAACTGCTGACGCGACCCAAAGAGATCTACGACGGCGCCACCCCTTCAGGCAACTCCGTCTCCGCCCTCAACCTGCTCCGCTTGGCCCGCATCACCGGTCGCAACGCCTATGCCCGACAAGCGGAGACGCTCCTGGAGAGCTTTTCCGGCAACATCAACGCTCAGCCGGCCGGGCACACCTTCGCCCTCATGGCGCTGCTCTTCGCCCGCAGACCCGGCAAAGAAGTCGTTGTCGTCGCCGACCGGAAGCGGGAAACCTTTCGGCAGGAGTTGGAACGGCTGCACAGCCCCTTTTCCCCGGAAACGGTCTTCCTATACCGGCTGGCCGATCGTGAGTACAAGGACCTGGCTGAGTTGGCTCCTTTCGTGGAGAATATGGCGCCCCAAGGCGATAGTCCCACCTACTATGTCTGCGAAAACTTCGCCTGCAAGCCGCCGACGACGAACCCGAGAGAGGTCTGGGAGATCCTGGCCCGTTAACGGCCGTTCTGATTTGGAAAGGGTAGGCTGTTCACTCAGACAAAAATCAAACCTTCCCATTGCGCAACCACAAAAAGCCGGGAGGCGGCGCCATGAAGCGCTCCTTCCCGGCTTTTATTTATGCTTCCGTGAAGAGTCCATCACTTAAAGTAAGATTTGCCTGATAAGGGTATGGTCTGTATAATTGTACTTAGCTGCGCCTCGGAAGAGGCTATCATAGGGACAAACCATTCCGCACCGAAGGGAGCGATTCTTATCCCAGTCGCACAACATATCCGCGCGCAGATCAGCCAGTCCTCCTGGATCCGCAAGATGTTCGAAGAGGGCGAGCGCCTGAAACCGATTTACGGCGAAGACAAGGTTTATGACTTCACCATCGGCAACCCGAACAACGAACCGCCGGCCGCTTTCCGGGAAGCCCTCTTGGAATTGGCCAGCCACCCTGTTCCCGGCATGCACCGCTACATGAGCAACGCCGGCTACCCCGAGACCCGCCAGGCTGTGGCCGACGCCCTCAGCACAGCCAGCGGCAAAGCCTTGACCGCCGACCATGTGGTGATGACCGTCGGCGCCGGCGGCGGTCTGAACGTCGTCTTCAAGACGATCCTCGACCCCGGCGACGAGGTGATCATCTCCGCTCCCTTCTTTGTCGAATATAAAGGCTACCTTGCCAACCATGGCGGCAAGGCGGTCATCGTCCAGTCAAAGGAAGACTTTCAATTGGACCTGGACGCCATCGCCGCAGCGGTGACGGCGAAAACGCGGGCTGTCATCATCAACTCCCCCAACAACCCTACCGGCGTCGTCTACCCCGCCGACAGCCTCGACGCATTGAACCGACTCTTGGAAGCCAAGGGCGCCGAGTTCGGACGAACCCTGTTCGTCGTCTCCGATGAGCCCTATGCGAAAATCGTCTACGACGGGGTGACCGTTCCTCCCGTCTTCGCCCACATCCGCAACAGCATCGTCGTAACCTCCCACAGCAAAGACCTGGCCTTGCCTGGAGAGCGCATCGGCTATATCGCCATCAGTCCTGAAATCGAAGAAGCGCCCCTGCTTTTCGACGGCTTGGTGCTGGCCAACCGCATCCTGGGCTTCGTCAATGCGCCGGCCTTGATGCAGCGCCTGGTGGCTAAACTGCAGAACGCATCGGTGAACATCGACGAGTACCGGGAAAAACGGGATCTCTTTTACGACAACCTGACCGCCATGGGCTACGAGATGGTCAAGCCTCAGGGGGCCTTCTACCTCTTCCCCAAGTCTCCCCTGGCTGATGACGTCGAGTTCGTCCGGCGCGCCCAGAAGTACAACATCCTCCTCGTCCCCGGCAGCGGTTTCGGCAAGCCCGGCTATTTCCGCATCGCCTACTGTGTCGAGAAGCGGATCATCGAAAACTCGCTGGAGGCCTTCCGAGCGCTGGCGAAGGAATTGGGACTGCCCGGTTAGACGAAGGGAAATAAAAAAAAGCCAAGCAAAATGCTCCGGCTTCCTGCTAAACAGCGAATCACCGTGATTGAACCCTGGTTCTTTTCCAGGGTTATTCTTTTGACCGGTCTATCTTTTTCTTCAACCGGCTCAAGTTTTTCATTCCTCGGCTGATCTCCATCGCATGAGCCTCTTCTGCATCGAGTTCCTGGGCGATGGACTCCAGCGCATCCCAAGGATTTACCCGTTCTCCACAGGTGAAAATGTCAACGGCGGCATATCCCAGTTCCGGCCAGGTGTGGACCGTCAGGTGGGATTCGGAGATGACGACAACGCCGCTGACACCTTGCGGTTCAAAGCGGTGAAAGACCACTTCCCGAATATCGGCCCCTGATTTCTCGGCAGCGCGAATCATGATCGCTTCCACCGTCTTCACGTCGTTGAGTTTATCGGGATTGCATTCCCATACTTCAGCCAGCAACTGCACACCGAGGGGATTGCCCAACACATTCATCCACAGCAGATCTCCTTTCAGATAGCATTATTCCTCAAGGAGCCTGCAATTATTTTTAGGCTTATTCGGCTTTTCTAGACCTTTCCTCTTCGTAAGCCGCCAACGCCTGCCGGTGAATCTCTTTGACAGGCAGATTCCCCCGGCGCGCCGCCGCCTGACAGTCATCAAATTCGGGATGGATGTTGACGACGCGCCCCCCTAAGATGCCTCGCTTCAGTCGAACCGGACCGCCATCGGTGGTCACCGTCACCCAGTCCCGATCCAAGCAGGCCCGCCGCTCCAGGCGGGAGCGAACACCGAGCGTCGTCGACTCGGCAAAGAGCTGCTCCAGCACGACCGCCCCGCGCTCCGGTGGACAAAGCACCGTCAGGTGGCAGCCAAGACGGCCTTTCTTCATCATCACCGAAACCGCTTGCACATCCAGCGCGCCGGCATCAAAAAGCCGAGCTGTCAGGGGCGAGAGCCACTGAGGATTCATATCATCAAC